>JALYXJ010000353.1 GCA_030947165.1 Gemmatimonadota bacterium | reverse complement strand
CCGGCAATCGCGCTCACGCGGCGGCGCGGGGCATCGAAGGTGATGAGCGTGCCGGTCCCTTCGGGGCGCTTCGAGTTCAGCACCCACACCGGAATCCCGCGCATCACAGCGGGAGCGATGGTATTGGGATGCAGCACCTTGGCGCCGAACGAGGCGAGCTCGGACGCCTCCTCGAATCCGATGCGCTCGATCAGCTGCGCGCCGTCCACGACCCGCGGGTCGGCCGTCAGCATGCCGTCGACATCGGTCCAGATCTCGATCGCGTCGGCCTGGAGCGCCGCGCCGATGAGCGAGGCGCTGTAGTCCGAGCCACCGCGGCCCAGTGTCGTCGTGATGCCGGTGCCCTGCGCCGAACCGATGAAGCCACCCATCACCGGGATTCTTCCGGCCCGCAGGATTGGCATCACCACCCGCTGCGCCGCCTCGCCGATCGCGTCCGTCTGCGGCTCGGCCTTGGTGAAGTTGGTGTCCGTGATCATCACGTTGCGCGCGTCCACGTGCTCGGCGTTCAGGCCAAGCTGGCGGAACGAGGCGGCGACCAGCACCGAGGAGAGCATCTCCCCGAGCGCCGCAATCGTGTCGAGCGAACGCGGCGTCACGTCGCCGAGCGTCTTGAGCGCTTCGGCGAGCGCCGCCAGCTCGTCGAACATCGCCGAGAGCTCCGTGCAGACGTCGTCCGCGTCGCTTCCGAGCAGGGCTTCCGCCTGCTTGAGATGCCGATCGCGGGAATCCTCCACGGCGCGGATGGCGCCGATCAGCTGGCCCTTGGCCGCCTGCTCCGCCACTCGCAGCAGGAGGTTCGTCGTGCCGCCGAGGGCGCTGACCACCACGACCGGCTGGCGGTCGAGTCGTCCGCGAATGATGGACGCGGTGCGCGCGATGGCGTCCGCGTCGCCGACCGAGGTCCCGCCGAACTTGCAGACGATCACGCGCGACCCGCCTGACCGGTCGCCACGAGCAGCTCGGCGTTGAGCACCGAGGCGCCGGCGGCGCCGCGCACGGTGTTGTGCCCCATCGCCACCAGCTTCACGTGAAAGAGCGGATCCTCGCGCACGCGGCCCACGGTCACGGTCATGCCGCGCCCGGCGTCGACATCGCGGCGCGGCTGCGGGCGATCCGGCGCATCGGTCACCGCCAGCGCGCGCTCGGGGGAGCTGGGGAGCTCGCGCGCAACCGCGTCGCCGCGCCATTCACGCAGCGCCTCGAGCGCGGCGGCGGCATCCACGCGGCGGTCGAACTCCACCGAGAGGCACACCGTATGACCGTTCTCCACCGCGACGCGGTTCGCATGCGCGCTGATCCCGATCCGCGCCGGCTCGATCTTCGTGTCGCCGCGGCGACCGAGCATCTTGAGGATCTCGCTCTCGATCTTGGCCTCTTCACCGCTGATGAACGGGATCACGTTCCCCAGGATGTCGAGCGAGGGCACGCCGGGATAGCCGGCCCCGGACACCGCCTGCATCGTCGCCACGAACAGGCGTCGAATGCCGAATGCCTCGTGCAGCGGCGCGAGCGCCATGACCGCCATGATCGCTGCGCAGTTCGCGTTGGTGACGATGCCACCGCTCCAGTGGCGGTTGGCGCGCTGGACCTCGAGGAGGCCGAGGTGATCGGCGTTCACCTCCGGGATGACGAGGGGGACGTCGTCGTCCATGCGGAAGTTCTTCGCGTTGCTCAGCACGAGTCGTCCGGCACGCGCGAATGCGAGCTCCACGTCGCCCGCCACCGCCGCGTCGAGCGCGGAGAAGACGAGCGGCGCCGTCACCTGGCGTGGGTCGCATGGCAACACGGTCAGTCCCCGCACCGACGCCGGCACCGTGTCGCTGCCGATCCATCGCACCGCGTCCTCATAGGCCTTCCCCGCCGACCGCTCCGACGCCGCCAGCTCGGCGAGCTCGAACCAGGGGTGGGCAGCCAGCAGGCGAATGAACATCTGCCCCACGGCGCCGGTGGCGCCGAGCACGGCGACGCGCATGCGAGGGGACGGCGCGGCGGGAGTCATGACGCGAGCACGCTGCGCGCGATGCGTTCGTACGCGTCGACGGCGTTGCGGAGCTCGTCGACGTCGATGAATTCCTCAGTGGTGTGCGCCACGTGGATCGACCCCGGCCCGAACAGGAGCGGCGTGCCCCAACGGCTCAGCAGAGGGATGTCGGAGGTGTAGGCCATCGGCGCCACGTCGAACCCCGGGATCGTGTGGAACTTCTGCGCGGGAATGTGCGAGCCCCACTCGAGCTCCGCCTTCCCCTCCGCCCACTTGGTGATCGCGCCGCGAACGGGATTGACGTCGCTCACGAGACGGAACATCAGCTCCGATTCGCACAGGGCCGGGATGATGTTCGCTTCGGTGCCGCCGCGAATCGTGCCGATGTTCACCGTGGTCTCGCCGAGGATGGGATCCTTGGGCAGCGGCAGCGACTTCACCGTGGGCAGCAGCGCCAGCATCGGCTCGATGGCCGAAACGCCGAGCTCCGCGTAGGCGGAATGTGCGGCGCGGCCGCGCGTGCGCACCACGACCCGTTGAGAGCCTTTCGCGCCCGACGCGAGCTTACTCTCCGTCGGCTCGCCGTTCACGAGGAAGCGGCTCGTCGCCTGGAGATGGTTCGCCGCGCGCGCACCGTCGGAGCCCTTCTCCTCTCCCACGACGAACAGCAAGTCGATCCGCTTCTCGCCGGCCTCGCCGAGCCGTTCCGCGGCGCACAACATGGCGGCCGCGATCCCCTTGGCGTCGCAGGCGCCGCGCCCGTGCAGCCGGTTGCCCTCGAGGCGCGGCGGCAAATACGGAGGAACCGTGTCGAGATGCGTCGAGAAGGTGACACCGCCCCCGGCGCGCGAGGCCCACACGTTCGCACGCCCCTTCGAGACTTCCTGGGTGGTCACGTTCCAGCCGCGGGATACGAGCCAACGTGAGACGAAATCCACCACCGGCCCTTCCGATCCGGTAGACGATTGCAGCGCGAGCAACTCGGCGGCAAGAGCGACGACGTCAGTCATCGCGGGAAGATAGTCGGGCGGTGGCTCAGTCTGACAGTCGGAGCCTCGACCACCGAAGCAATGCGGCTGTGCGTTCCCGATGATTCCAACCGGCCGTACGCGGTACCCGGTACCATGTACGAGATACTATCTACCCGCTATTCGGCGCAGAGTAGGCCCCGTGGTGCGCGCCGAATACGCGGTAGAGAGTATTTCGTACCTCGCACCACAGGTACCGCGTACGGCCGGGAATACCTCAGTGCGGCAACCCACCACTCGAGCGCCGATCCCTTAAAGCTCCCCCGCCAACACCCGTCGCCGAATTTCGGAGTAATCGAGGGGGAGTGCCCTTCCTGCTTCGACGGCGAGGTCTTCGACCGCGTTGAGCAAGGCACGCTTGAGGCGGCGTCCGCCGTCGCCGGATGGCAGCGTGCGGAGGGTGGTCGCGACATGGCCGGCGTCGACGAGATAGTCGCTCACCGTTGGGACGCTCGCCGGGAGTGTCGCCGGAACGCCGAAGTTGCTGCCAACGACGGCCGTAGCCGAGGACGACACCGAGGGAGAGGTGAGCGCGCGCGGCTCGACGGCGAGCGCGACCGCCAGACGGTCGCGCAGCGAGCTCGTGAGCTCAGACTTGCCTGTCATCACGCGCCAGAGCTGTTGCCGCGAGGTGCCCGCATGCCGAGCGAGGCGCTGCTTGGACACCCCTCGCTCGATGCGAAGGATCTCGAGACGCTTTCCGAGTGTGGTGAGCTCGGGGGCGCCCTCCGGCGATATAAAACTGTGCAGCACTTCCGTTGACATACGTTGCTGGATTCTCTAGATTGAAATACCGAAAATACACCGAAGCGACGCGACGTCCGTTGCGCAGTCTAGGAGTGGAAGTGGCGAAAGTCAAGAAAGGGACGGGACTTACGGGCGTTCGTAACACCTTGCCGAGGAGGGCGGCGTCGAAGGTGAAAAGCAAGGCCGTCGGAAAGGCGCGTACGAAGGCAGCGCAATGCCCTGTGCCGCCAAGGCGGACTGGGTCCGCCGTCGTCGCCGGCAAGGGAGGAAAGGGACGAAAGGCATCGTCGCCCGGGCCAGTGATCCGCGTGGCGGTGAAAGCGCTCGATCCGTTCCGCAAATGCGGCCCTGGCACGTCGGTGCAGCTGCTCTATCGGGTCGACGAGACGATCGACGGACGCTCGACCCCGCACCTCGTCTTCTTCGGCCGGCATGGATGGTACTGCGAACACGGCCGCAATTGCCCTGCGGTCGGCCACGCCAGGAAGCACAAAGGGCACATCGCGCGAGTCTCATAGGGAGCCTCGCCACGGACCGACACGAAACGGAAGGATGAGAGCATGATCGCGAGACATGAGACGCACATGGACAAGATCGACATCTGGGCCGCCCTCGCAGCACCACTCCCCGCAGGCGTCATCAGCTGGCGCCAGGACGGCCGCCCCATCACCCGCGACGGGCGCGTACTCGCGCGGTTCGTCGCATACATCGAGGCGAACACGGTGCGCGAGCGACTCGACACCGTGGTGCCCGGTGAATGGGATCTCACGCTCGAGCTGCTGCCGCCCGTGACCGGACTGGACGAGGATGCCAACCAGGGTGCCTGCTCGTTCAAGGCGCGCCTGCAGATCCTCGGCGTGATCCGCGAGGACGTCGGCACGGGCAAGGACTACAAGCAGGCGGCCACCGACGCGTTCAAGCGCGCCGCGGTGCGCTTCGGCATCGCGCACGAGCTGTACTCGTACGAGCAGAACTGGGTGCAGATGGACGGCGACGGCAAGTATGCGAAACCGCTGGAGGATCCTGCGGTCGTGTACGTGCGACGCTCCGGTCGCGCCACGCCGACGGCACCCGCGAGCGCGCCAGGCTCTGCGACGCGTGTGGAAGACGCTGCTCCGCCGTCACTCACCTCGGACGAGTCGATGGCCCCGGGCCCGTTGGCGACCGACGAGATGAGCTGTCCGAAGTGCGGGGGGCGGATGTGGGACAACCGGCTCACCAAGCGGAATCCGAAGGCACCGGACTACAAGTGCCGCGATCGCTCGTGCGACGGGGTGGTCTGGCCGCCCAAGGGCGAGAAGTTCGATGCGCCCCGGGCCGCCGAAGGCAGCGAGGCTGCCGAGGCGCAGACAGAAGAGGTCCCCTTCTAGCGCTGCGAGATGCCGGGACCGGGGATCGAACCCGGAAGTCCTTACGGACACGAGATTTTAAGTCTCGCGCGTTTGCCAGTTTCGCCATCCCGGCAGTGCGTGGCCCGTCCCAAGAAAAACGAGGGAGCGTTCGCTCCCTCGTTTTTCTTGGCTCCCATCATTGTATCGAGAGCGGGAAACGGGACTCGAACCCGCGACCCCAACCTTGGCAAGGTTGTGCTCTACCAACTGAGCTATTCCCGCGTGCCTGCGAATATAAGGGAGTGACGCCGTGATGGGGAATGGGCAACGCGTGCCGTTGGCCTTTCGTCTTGTCGTCCTGAGTGCAGCGAAGGACCTGCACGCGCAGGTCGTTATGCTACGCCCGGAGTCCGAGCGCATGGACGGCGAACCACGTCGTTGCCGCGAGGAGCCCGGACAGCGCCGCGTCGCCGCCGTTGGCCGTCGCCTGTCCGCTCTCGTCGATCAGCTCCGCCGCGACGCCGCCGTACAGCGGCGCACGCCGCAGCCATTGCAGCACCGTCTCGCCATCCGGGCCCAGGAGGCGCGCGATCTGACGCACCAGCATGGTGTCGGGGCGCGGGATCGCCTTCACCGTCCGGCGATAGAGGGAGTCGGTGCGATCCAGCGTCTCGTACAGCGGCAGCCAGAGCGCGCTCGCGGACGGCTCGTCATCGGCGGTGGTCCCCCCGGCCAGATCGATCGCACAATACAGTCGTCCCTTCGGATCGCGATCCGGCGCGAAGTGCCGTCGAATGGCGGCGCGGACCGCGGCCGGATCCTCCACGTCGCGCGCCGTCTGCTCGTCGAGCGTGCGCCGCAGCACGTCGAGTGCGTTCGCGACGGTCGCGTTGGCGTGCAGCGTGAAGGGCAGCGAGGCTGGGCTGCCGCCGGGCGTCACATCGGTGGAGTAGAGCGGCAGGCGCTGATCGCGGCGGTCGCGGATGTCGTCGCTCGCGAGATAGAGCGCGTCACCGATCGCCGGCTCGTCCACGATGGCGTCGTCGCCGGTGTCGCGGAGGTAGCGGTCCACCGCGATCGGGTATGCGGCGACCCCCTCGAGCGCGAACCCCGGCTCGAACAGCGTGCCGTCGAAGTAATGCACGCCACGACCGGGCGCGTACGCATGCAGCTCGCACATGCGCAGGAGCAGCTCGCGCGCGAGCCCGTTATCGGCGAGCTGCACCGCCGGCAGGGTCCACATGAGCGCTTCCCAATCACGCACCGTCACCCCGGCGCTGTGCCACGGGACGCGCGTCCGCACCAGGTAGTAGTGCGCGTCGTCGATCGCCCGGGCGACACCGAAGAAGTACGCGAACAGCAGGTTGCGATTGATCAGCCGGTCGATGGCGTCGTTGCCGGTGCTCTGCTCGAGCTGCTGCAGCGCCTCACGCGTGCCGGCGAGCAGCGTGCGCCAGCCGCGACGTCGCAACACGGCAGCCGTGGCTTCCGCGCCGTCGCGCTCGGGCCCAGCCGCGAGATAGAATGCCGCCTGTGCATTGCCTCCCGCTGCCACCTCCAGCGTGCGCGCGAGCGAGAAGCGCGTTCCGTCCACGCGGACGTCGGCCTCCCCATCGGCACCGAGCGCCAGCGCGACCAGACCGGGCTGGGCGCTGCCCTCGAGCAGAATGAGATCGTTCGCGCTGCTCGACACGCGCGAGGCATCCTCCGCCGGTCGCGCCGTGCGCACCCGCAGCTGCCGGTGACCGAGCGTGCCCTGCATGCGCAGGGTGACGCGGTGCGCCGCCGAGCCGCGGTTCTCCACGCCGAAGGCGAACACCGCGCCCGCGACGTCGGCGTCGCGGCCGTGCGGCGCGAACACCGTGCCGCGCACCACGACGTCGCCGCCCCCCAGCGTGCACGTGAAGGTGGGCAGCCACTGCGCGGCACTCTCCCACGCCATGGTGCCACTCGCAAGATCCTGCATCAGGCCGTCGATCTCCACCACCGGCTTGAGCAACGGCTCGCCGCGCCCATCCGAGAAGTCGGCACTGCCGGCGAGCTCCACCGCGGCACGCGCGCCGCGATGGAGCATGCTCACGGCGTGGATCGCGCCGTCGGCCGGATGGATGCACGGAAGGGCAAGCCAGTGGTTGCCGGTGAACTGCCAGGGAACAGCGGGAAGTGCGGTGGGTTGCACTGAGCTCGGTCGAGTGAAGTTGTTGGTCGTGTGTCCCAATGATAACCTTCCGCCCCATGCCTTCGCTCGCCACCGCCGTCCTCGCCGCTACCCTGCTTGCCGCGCTTCCTGCGCAAGCGCAGACGACACTCTCCCACATCGAGGACGCGTCGCCCGTGCCGGAGGGGATGCTGCGCTTTCGCGTCGTCACCGCCTGGACGCGCGCCGATCAGCGATTCACGCCGAACGGGCTCGCACCTCTCAGCGCGGACTTCTCCACCGACGCGCTCGGGCCGACGCAACTGCCCCTGCTGGCACCGGCGTGGGCCGGGCTCCAGACGCTCACCGCGAACCCGAGCGTCCGTCTTTCGCTCGGCCGGCTCGACGTGGGGAGCAACACGCGCATCGTCACGACGCCGATCGCGCTGGAATACGGTGTGACGTCGCGACTCACCTTGGGGCTCGTCGTTCCCATCGTACAGACGCGGCGCGTCGCCCGCGCGCACGTGAACGAGGACACCAGCGCTGCCTTTCGGGGCACGGTTGGCTACGTGCCGGTCAGCTCTCGCGACGCCGCTGCGCGGATGAACCTGGCCGTCGCCACAGCATATCAGCGCGCGGCGGACAGCCTCGGTGCGCGCATCACACGCTGCCAGCAGAATCCCGCCGGCGCCGACTGCAGCGCAGTCAACGCGGGCGCCGCGGCCGCGGCCGCCGCGCGGGCGCAGGCGCAGAGCTTCGC
>JALYXJ010000346.1 GCA_030947165.1 Gemmatimonadota bacterium | reverse complement strand
CCATCATCGTCTCGACCGATCCGAGGCGGTCGGCCGGATTCAGGAACGCGCCGACCAGCCGCTGCTGGATCGACGAGATCCATCCCGAGCTCTGCGGGATGAACTGTGACGCGCCGAACAGCGCGTTCAGGAACGGCACGAGCAGCGTGAACGAGAAGACGTCGAGCGCCGCGGCGACGATGTTGCAGGCGATCGTTCCCGCCATGCGCCAGGAGTGCGGGCGCAGATACCGCAGCAGTCGACGATACATGCGCTAGCGCTTCGGGGTGAGCAGGGACACCGGCAGGATGCACTCCTCCGGCGTCACGCCGCCGTGCAGAAACGAGCCACGGTAGCGGCTCTGATATTCGCGCAGCTTGGTCGGGTAGACGAAAAAACTGTCGCCAGTCGCGAGCAGGGTGTTGGCCCCGAGCCCGCGACGCGGCAGCTTGAGCGCGTCCTCGTCCTTGAACAACAGTGCCAGGTCGGGATTCTCGGCCCGCAGATCCTCGCCGAACTTGTAGCGGAGGTTCTGCGTGGCGTCGCGGCGCGCGAAGACCGTCGCCGGCGTATGGCAATGAATGGAGCCGTGATCGCTCGTGACGAGCACCTTCACCTTCCGTCGAGCGGCCTCCTGGAGCACGCTGAACAGCGCCGACCGCTTGAACCATTGCAGGGTGAGCTGGCGCAGCGCGATCTCGTCGCGCGCCACCTCGTACAGGATCGCCGACTCCGAGCGTCCGTGCGTGAGCAGATCCACGAAGTTGAACACGAAGGCGCTAATCCCTTCCGGGGCGATCGCGTTCGCCAGCCGTCGCTCCAGCTCATCTGCCTCATACGAGGACGAGATCTTGTCGTACTTCACCGGGATCCTGCTGCCGCCCCCGATCTCGGCGATCTGCGCCTCGAGCAGGTCGCGCTCGTGCGCGTTGAGCGTCTCGTCCTCACGCTCGCCCCACCAGTCGGGAAAGCGCGCGGCGATCTCGTTCGGGAAGAGACCGGCGAAGAGCGCGTTGCGCGCGTAGGGCGTCGCGGTCGGGAGCACGCCGAAGTAGTGCGTCGTCTCGATGTCGAACAGGGGCGCGATCACCGGCTCGATGACCTTCCACTGGTCAAGCCGCAGACAGTCGATCACGATGAACACGGCCGCGCGATCCTGCCGCACGACCGGCATGAGGAACTCGTTCACGATGTCGATCGACAGCGGGGGCCGGTCTCCCTCGAGATCGGCGACCCACTCCGGATAGGCGCGCGCCATGTACGACGCGAATTCGCGGCGCATGTCCGGAAAGAGCCCGAGCAGCGAGTCATGAAGGCCCATCTCGTTCGCGCTCGTGAGGTCGAGATCCCATTGCACGAGCTCGAGATAGCGGTCGATCCATCCGCGCCAGCCGAGCTCGCGCGGCGACTCGAGCTGCATGGCGCGAAACCGGTCCACGAATGCCCGCGCCACCGCCTGCTGCCGAATGCGCGGCCCATCGAGCAGACGCGCGACCATGGCGTAGACCTGTCGCGGCGTGACCGGCTTCACCAGATAGCCACCGATGTTCTTCGCCAGGGCCTCGGTGAGGGTGCCGTCCTCCTCGCTCTTGCTCACCAGGACCACCTGGATGGTGGGCTCGATCTCGCGCAGTTCCTTCAGGGCCTCGAGCCCGCGCGTGCCGGGCATCTGCTCGTCGAGCAGCACGAGATCGAATGGACGCCGCCGGACGAGCTCGGCGGCGTCGTCGGCGTTGGTTGCGGTCTGAACTTCGAACCCCTTGTCACGCAAGAAGATGCGGTGCGGCTCGAGCAGCTCCGCCTCATCGTCGACCCAGAGGACGGCCTTGGCCTGGTGCGGCATGATTCAAACTAAGCCGTGCACTAGAGAGGGGGCAAACTGGCGGGCAGGTAGCGTGTCACGCTCTTACGCTCTCACGCTCTCACGCTCTCACGCTTTTCTCCCCAGATTGCCTGCGTGCCCATTCCGCTTCCGCCGTACGCCCTTGCGGCACCCGTCTTTCCCTTTCGCCACCTGGCCGGCCTCGCCGGCCGTGCGCCGATCGGCGGCGCGCGGGAGGTAGCACTGGCCTGCTTCGTCGCCGCGCGCCTGGCGGCGGAGTGCCTGATCGATGGCGACGCCGCGCACGCCACGGCCCGCACCGCGCGCAGCAGCGGCGCGAAGGGGTGGGTCGCCACGCTCGCGCTCCCGACCGGGGTGAAGGTTCCACTCCAGCGGTGCCTGGAGACCAGCGCGGGAGGGAGCCGCTCCGGCGTCGCACGGGAGCTGGCCGCGCTCGCCGCTGCGGCCGCATCCTACCTGGATCCCTTCTCCAGGGCCGAGCTGGACGCCCTCGCGACCTCGTTGAAGGGCTAAATAGCGGGTTTTTGGGGCGTTTTTTCCTTGCTCCGCCCGTCTGACGACCCCTATCTTGGAACATGCCGCGCGGCACCGACATCTCCCCATTGTCGCTCCTGCTGGGTCGCGTCGATGCCGTTGCCGATGGGGCGATTCCCGCGGACACGGTCCCGTCCGGTTTCCCCAGTCTCGACAAGCTTCTCGGCGGCGGCCTCCGCCGCGGCGATCTGGTCGTGCTCGGCGGCGACGTGGGGAGCGGCAAGAGCGCCCTGGCCCTCGCCATTGCCCTTCGGGTGGCCCAGCAACGTCGCTCGGCCCTCTTCTACTCGGGTGAGATGCTCGTTGAGCGGGTGCTGGAGCGCGCGTTGGCGATCGAAGGCCGCACCCGGATCGACGACCTTCGCCGCGGCACGCTCGACGAGGTGACGCGCGCCGGCGTGGGCGCCGCGGCGATCCGCCTGCGCGACGAG
>JALYXJ010000326.1 GCA_030947165.1 Gemmatimonadota bacterium | reverse complement strand
GTCGTCGGAAGCGCGAGGGCCAGCACCAACGACAGAGCGCCGCGGAGCCCGCCCCACACCAGCACCACCTCCCATGCGCGCGGCAGCCGCTCGGTCGTGCGCCGCAGGAGCAGCCCGACCAGCGCGACCACGATCGCGCGCGCGCCGAGTGCCGTGACGGCGGCGAGTACGACGACCTTCCACTCCTGTAGCAGCAGGCTGCCCGAGAGCTCGGCGCCGAGTAGCAGGAAGACGGCGGAGTTGAGGGCGAAGGCGAGCCACTCCCAGAAGCTGTCCACGGCCACGCGTGTCGACGCGGTCATGGCGTGATGTCGTCCCGTGCTTCCGCACACGATTCCGGCCACCACAGTCGCGATCACGCCCGACAGATTGAATTCCTCTGCCAGCACGAAGGCACCGTACGCCGCGATCGTCGTCAGCGTGATCTCGATCGCGGCATCGTCGAGACGAGTCCGGATGTGCGCGACGATCCATCCGATCACCAGGCCGACGAGCGCCCCGCCGCCGGCAATCCGGACGAAGCCGCCGACGAGGGCCATCGTCGTCGGCTCGTCGCCGGCGAAGTAGGCCAGCATCAACGTGAGGAACACGATCGACGTCCCGTCGTTGAGCAGACTCTCGCTCTCTACGAGCACGTGAAGCCGTCGTGGCGCGGACACCTCGCGAAAGAGGGCCGTCACCGCCACCGGGTCGGTAGCCGCGATCACGGCGCCGAAGATCAGCGCAGTGGTCCATCCGACCGTCGTCCCGCCGAGCAGCGCCGCGCCGACGACGAGGAGGAGGGCGGTGAGGAAGATGGCGAGCGCCACGCCCGGCACAGCCAGCGCCGCGATCGCCCACGCGTTGTCGCGCAGCTCGTGCACTTCCAGGTGATACGCGGCCTCGAACAGCAGTCCCGGCAGGAACAGTGCGAACAGCAGCTCCTTGGTGAGGTGAGGGATCTCGATGACGTGCGCTGCGCCGAATGCCACGCCGACGACGAGAAGCGCCGCGGTGTAGGGCACCCGTAGCCGCCGCGTGACGATCGCGATGACCGTGGCGACGCAGTAGAGTAGGATCACACCGACGGTGACGTTCACGGGGATTCGGGGTGAAGCGTGGGTTGCGCCGGGTAGCCCGGCGGAGGGACGCAGCGCCCATCACCACGCGACGCGGTGACGCGGCGGGTCGCCGCCGCGTGGCGCGGTTGGACCGGTCAAGCTATCGCGCGGGTGCCGGTCTCCGCGACACCAAGCCGGGGTCGCCACGTACGGATTGGAGGCAACGGAGGGAAAATGCGCGCCGTGGGAGAAGTTCTAATGGGGTTCGGCGTGGCGCTGGGGGCGGCGCTGGCGCTCGCGCTGGTCGGGGGGCACTGGTTCCCGTGGCTGACGTCGCTGCCCTGGCTAGCCGCCGTCGGGCTTGCCAAGCTGACGTTCATCGGTGCCGTTGGTTTGCTCGCGAGCGGTGCCGTGCTGCGCCGGCTAGCGATCAGGGCCGACGAGCGCGCGCTGCCGCCTCCAGGACGCTGACCGTCAGGCCGCCATCGTTCGGCAGGCGTCGGCGCAGTGGCGGCATGCTTCGGCGCAGAGCCGGCAATGGTCCGCATGGACGGCGTGTCGCTCGCACTCCTTCGCACAGGCGTCGCACGCGGCGGCGCAGGCCCGGCACAGTTCAGCAGCCAGCGGTCCGCCGCGCGACATCACCCGGATGGCCGCCACGCATGCCTCGGCGCAGTCACGATCCAGGCGGATGCACGGCACCATCATCTTCACGTCTTCTTCGTCGAGACATGCGTCGGAGCACATCTCGCACGCCACCAGGCAGGCCATGCAGGCCTCGATGCACTCGTGATATCGCACGCTGCGGCCGCGCAGATATGTGCCCAGCTCGACTGCCGCCATGGATGCTCCTTGCAATGTGTGGTGTCCGCTGCCGGTGATCGACACATGCCGATGTGCAATCTTCGGGCTCGCCGGACGAACTATTGCGGGGTATTCCCCACAATAGCTACGTTACGGTCTCGTTGCTTCCTCCGGCGCCCGCGCCTACCGGGGGCCGCGAATCGCCGGCGGTGCGCGACCAGTTCGGGTCGTGACGACATCGCCCGAACCTCCTTCCCCGAGTGCCGCCTGGGCCTTCTTCCTCGATGTCGACGGCACGATGCTGGAGCAGGCGTCCTCTCCGTCCGCGGTGCGCCTCCAGCCGCGCGTGCGCACGCTGGTCCGCGACCTGCACGCGCAGACGAACGGCGCGCTCGCGCTCGTGAGCGGGCGGGCGATTGCCGACGTCGGCGCGATGTTCGGCGCGCTCGTGGCCCGACATACCGGGCTGCAGCTGGAAGACATTCGATGCCCTCATTCTTGCGGGCCAACGCTCGTGTTCATCGGTGACGACGTGACGGACGAGGACGGATGCATGCGGGTGAACCCGCTCGGCGGCCGCTCCAGTCGGGTGGGACGAGGGCGCAGCGGTGCGCGGGGTCGTCTCGGGGACACGAACGCGGTCATCGGGTGGCTTGCACGTGCCCTCGCACCGGTCGAGACGTGGTGACGGAGCTTCCTCCCGCGATGGGCGCTGGCGCGCTCACCCGGTCTCGCGTCGCGGCGACGGCGTGGGCGACGCGACTGGTCGAGTTGGTCGAGAACCTCCGGCGTCGCGAAGACCAGCTGGCACTGGTGCTCAGCATCGTCATCGGCGCGCTCGTCGGCCTGATCGTCGTCGCGTTCGTCCTGCTCACGGGGCGACTGGCCGCGCACATGTACCCCGCCGGCGGAGCGGGATGGCGGCGCATCCTCGTCCCGACGCTCGGCTCGCTCGTCACGGGATTCCTCCTCTTCCGGTATTTCCCGGACGCGCGCGGCAGCGGCATCCCGCAGACGCGCGCCGCCATCTTCATCCACGACGGCCAGATCTCCCTGCGGACGGTGGTCGGCAAGTTCGTCTGCTGCGCGACGTCACTGGCAAGCGGCATCGCTCTGGGCCGGGAAGGCCCGTCGGTGCACATCGGATCGGGCATCGCCTCGGTGATCGGCCGGCGTCTCGGATTGAGCAACGCGCAGGTGCGGTGGCTCATCCCGGTCGGCGCATCGGCGGCCCTGGCCGCCGCGTTCAACACCCCGATTGCCGCCGTGCTCTTCTCGCTGGAGGAGATCATGGGCGATCTGCACGCGCCCATCCTCGGCTCCGTGGTGCTGAGCTCCGTCACCTCGTGGATGGTGCTGCACCTCGTGCTCGGCGACGAGCCGCTCTTTCACGTGGCCGGCTATCATCTGGTGAGCGGATGGGAGCTCTTCGTCTATGCCGCCCTGGGCGTCGTGGGGGGCGTCAGCTCCGTCGGGTTCGTCAAGCTCCTGCTGGGACTGCGGAAGCGATTCTACGCTCTGCCCCGGAGCACGCTCTGGATGCAACCGGTCGTGGGAGGGCTCACCGTTGGCCTGCTCGGCTTCGTCGTCCCGCAGGTCCTCGGCGTCGGGTACGATCAGGTGGATCGCGTGCTCGGCGGGGAAGTGGTCCTGAAGCTCGTCGTGATGCTGGCCGTGCTGAAGATCGTGGCCACCGCGGTCTGCTACGCGTCCGGCAACGCCGGTGGCATCTTCGGACCGAGCATGTTCATCGGCGCGATGATCGGTGCCGCCGTCGGACGCGTGGCCCATCT
>JALYXJ010000488.1 GCA_030947165.1 Gemmatimonadota bacterium | reverse complement strand
GGGCAGTTGCGCCCGCCTGACCTATGCTCCCATGCGCGAGACCTTCTGCCGGAACTCGGCGATCTCCTTCGTCTGGTCCGCCTTCATCTTCTCGGCCATCCGCTTGAGCATCGTGTTCTTGGCCTTGGGCAGGTAGTCGTCGATCATCTTGATCGCTTCCTGGTGGTGCTTGATGACGTTCTGATAGAAGGTGCGATCGTATTCCTTCCCGGTTTTGCTCTTCAGGGAATCGGCCATCGCCTGGTGCTCCGGCATGACCTTCGGTGCATACGGGTCTTTGAAGTCCTTCTCGAGCATCGAGACCATTTGGTCCAGCTCCTGATCCTGCTTCGTATCGAGCTTGGTCGCGTCGGCGACCGCCGTCCTGCCCTCCTTCCGGCCCTTGGTCATGTGCGCCATGAGGATGAGCCCCTTGTGATGATCGCTCATCATGCGCAGGAAGTCTTGATCAGGCTTGCCCGTCATGTTCGCCATTCCCTGCATGGCGCCCATGTCTTGGCCCGCCATGCTGTCGCCGGCCGCTGGCGTAGCGATAGCGGCGGTGGCAGAGACGCCCGCGCCAGCAGCGAGTGAGTCGGCGGGTCTGTCGGACTTTGCGCATGCTCCAACCGCGACGACGGCGGCGGCGAGAACGAGCAGGCGAGCGGGACGGGCCGACGAGAGGCTGGACGTGCTCTGCATGTGGTCTCCGATAAAAGGAATGTGCGAACGCCCGAGTCCGGTGTTTCGCGGCAGGTCATTTGATGGTGCATAAAACATGCAGCCGCGTGCGATGCGCAACGGCGACTGAGGGAGTCGCGTCAGACCACGCGGCTTGTACACGGCGAGCACCGTAGCAACGATCAAAACGGCCTGAGCAAAGCAGGCTCAGGTAGAACTGGCGCCCGTCGTGACTTGGCGCAGCTTTAAGCTGCCTAAAACCGAACGTTCACCAGCGTGGAGCCTGTATGTTTTTCGTATCCCTTAGAGTCTTCGCGGTCGCTTTTTCCGTGACGGCGGGATCTCCCGCCGCTCCGCAGGCTGGTCCGTCCGACTCCGCAAGCGCCGTCGCGGCCCTCGAGGGCTTTCGCGCTGCATTGGCCGGGGGTGATAGCACGGCCGCGCTCGCCTTGCTCTCCCCAGATGCCATCATTCTCGAGTCGGGTGACGTGGAGTCGCGCGCCGAGTATCGGAGCGATCATCTGCCAGCCGACATCGAGTTCGCGCGCGCGATCCCCGGCACCCACTCATTGAAGAGCGTCGTCGTCCACGGCGATGTCGCGTGGGTGAGCTCGACGAGCATCACCCAGGGTCGAATCAAGGATCGCGTGATCAACTCCGCCGGAGCCGAGCTGATTGTCCTTTCGCGCCGCGACAAGGAGTCGCCGTGGCAGATCCGCGCCATCCACTGGTCTTCTCACAGGAGGACATCATGAGCCGTCGCGCGCTCAGTATCACAGCGGCGGTCGCAGCGATGATCGGGCTGGCGGTCGTCGCCGCGGACGCACGATCTCTTCCTGCGCCCACGCGACTTCGTCGTCCGAGCGGGAACCGAGGTCCATGTTCGCGTGCTGAATGGCACCTTCACCACGAGCGAGGCGGCGGTCGCCCGTTCCAGACTACGCGCCCTCACCGTGGTCGGCCCGGCTGGCGTCTCCCATCCGGACCGCTCCAGCTGGGCCGACAGCGCGAAGGAGAGCAGTTGGCACATCACATTGCATGAACCAGGGACTCACGTACTCGGTGCATCCCTCGATCCCAAAACCATCCGCTTGAGCGGAACTCAATTTAACGACTACCTGAGCGAGGAAGGATTACCGCACATCCTCGCGGCGAGAAAAGCGGCGCGGCAACTCGGCGACTCGGCGCACGAGCGGTACGCCAAGCACGTGAAAGCGCTTGTGCGCGTCGAGGGGGGCCGTTCGTTGGCGCCGAGCGCTAACACAGCGCATCGCGTGGTGTTTGGCTAACCAGCCGAGCTGGTGCCGTGGACGATCCCTATCAGCTTCGCGCTGGTGGCGTGCTGCGGGTGCGAGCGCTGGTCGATGGGCGACCAGTATCGAACCAGGTCGTGCAGGCAGGGGGACGCACGACCTCCGGGCAGCGCATCGCGCAGCGCGAGGTGCGAACGGATTCCGCGGGCATTGCCCGATTCCCGATGGACACGCGCGGCACCTGGTACGCGAAGTTCATCTCGATGCGTCCCGTCCCGGCGTCGGCCAACGACAGCGTGAACTATGAATCAAAATGGGCAACGCTGACGTTCGCTCAACCATAGTCGTTTGTGGCGCTCAGGCGGCCTGTGGGTGCGTCCGCTCGGGCGGTATTAGAGGCGCGCCCGCCGCAGAAGCTGCGCGTTGATCGCGACGATGATCGTACTCAGCGACATGAGGATCGCGCCCACCGCCGGACTCAACACGAGGCCCCAGCGCTGCAGCACGCCCGCCGCGAGCGGGATGGCGACGACACTGTAGCCGGCTGCCCACCAGAAGTTCTGGATCATCTTGCGATATCTCGCCTTGCTCAGGGCGATGATGCGCGGCACGTCGCGCGGATCACTCCGCACCAGCACGATGTCCCCGGCCTCGACTGCACGTCGGTGCCAGCGCCGATTGTCACGCCGACGTCGGCGGTGAGGAGGGCGGGTGCGTCGTTCACCCCGTCACCGACCATGGCGACACGCTTGGCCTGCGCCTGCAGCTCCTTGATCTTCGCGGCCTTCTCCTCGGGCACCACCTGGGCGAACACCGTGTCGATGCCGAGTGCGCGCGCCACCGACTCGGCAACGGGCTTCGCGTCGCCGGTGAGCATCACGACCTCGATCCGCTCATGGTGCAGGCGCGCTACCGCCTCAGGCGCTTCCGCGCGCACGGCGTCGGCCACGGCGAACGCGGCGAGGGCTTAGCTTCCCTCGACGAGGTAGACGATCCCGTCGCCTCGTGCGCTGACCTCCTCCACAAATGCGCGGAGCGCGGCTGACGGCTCGACACTGAGCCGTTTGAGCAGGTTTGGACCCCCCGCGGCGAGCTTGCGCCCCTCGACGAGGGCTTGAACCCCGTAACCAGGAATGGCCTGGAAGTCACTCGCTCGCGGAGCCACGATTCCGCGCTCCGAGGCGCTCTTCACGATCGCCCGCGCCACGGGATGCTCCGCGTCCTGATCCACCGCCGCGGCAAGCCGGAGCGCCTCTTCCTCGGCGATCCCGTCCGCCGTTCGCACCGCCACTACCCGATGCTCGCCCAGCGTGAGCGTGCCGAGGGGGTGCCAGAAGGCGCGCAAGCCGCGAGCGCGAGGCTCGGTCGACTCGGCGAGGAGATGCGACGCCTCATCCGCGACGGGGCGGAGGGCGCGACGATTCAGCGAAGGCATTGGACGGGGGTTCCATACAGGGGGCGATGAGAGAAGGAGAGAGCCGTCGGACCCGGCTCGGCGGACACTTGTCGAGCGTCGCTACTTGAGATAGCTCCGGACCAGGTCGACCAGTTGGTCCGTCGCGATCGCCTGCTCGGACTCCGGGTCGCTGTCAGGGTCAGCGACGTGATAGCGGATGTGGTCTTCGAGGATCTCGGCCATCAGGCCGTTCAAGGCACCGCGACACGCTGCGAGCTGCTGGAGGATGGACCCGCACTCTTCCGCGTTCGCCAACGACTTCTCGATGCCGTTCAGCTGTCCCCGAATGCGCTTGACCCGGTTCGCCAGCTTCATTTGGTCGCGGACCATATGAGCCATATCGGGGATGAGGGCGTGGGTGGAACG
Source organism: Gemmatimonadota bacterium (assembly GCA_030947165.1). The sequence goes on along the minus strand of JALYXJ010000488.1, from coordinate 2,666 downwards.
ATGTTTGATCTATACTCCCCTACAGTATATTATGCGGTCCCTCACTGCAACGCCCATGTCCCTCCTTCCACGCTGACTCCTGCCCATATCGCTCGCCACCAGCGGCCTGTCCGTCCGCGCGGGCGCGCAGGATCACGGCTCCGCCGACTGGATACCGCAGGTGTTGGGCACGCAGGCCACCGTGATCGCGCAGCGGCTCGGACGCTTCGATGCGCTGTATTCGGGACCGATGAGTCTCGTCGCCACGGGGACCGGGCAGTGAGCGACACCTACGGGCTCTATCTCGGCGCTCGCATCACGTCGCACCTCGACGGCTATCTCGACGTCGAGATGGCGCGCGGCAACGGCATCAGCCACGCGTCCGGTCTCGCCGGCGTGACGAATGGCGACGTCCTCCGCCAAGGCACCGCGGATCTTGGGAACGGCCCGTACGTGGCCCGGGGATTTCTGCGATTCACCCTCCCTCTGGGCGATGACGTCGAGCCAGTCCCACGTGGCATCGATCAACTCGCGGCACCGGTCCCCATGACGCGAGTCGAGGTGACGGCCGGTAAGCTGGCGGTGAGCGACATCTTTGATGTCAATCGCTATGCGAACTCGACGCGGACGCAATTCATGAACTGGGGGCTGTTTCAGAATACTGCATGGGACTTTGCTGCCGACACTCGAGGGTACACGAACGGCCTGGCGGTATCCTGGGCGACACCTCGGCTCATCCTCCACGCCGGTTCGTTCCAGATGCCGCGACAGGCTAACGGCAACGTGTTCGACAGCGACCTGCGTCGGGCGCGTGGCGACAACGTGGAACTCACGCTCAACGTCCTTCCCCGAGGTGGCATGCTCCGCCTGCTTGCCTACCAGAACCACGCACGAATGGGAGACTACCGGATCGCGCTCGCGCGGGCACTGGCGACGCAGACACGCCCCGACATCGCGGCGGACGATACGCCAGGGCGGGTGAAGCGCGGCGTCGGCCTGAACGTGGAGCAGCCGCTGGCCGATGACGGGGAGACAGGCGCGTTCCTTCGAGTGGGCCACACGGACGGCACGACCGAATCATTCGCCTTCACCGAAGTGGAGGGACATCTGAGCGGCGGGGTGCAGCTCGCCGGAGTGCACTGGGGGCGAGAGCTGGACCGCGCCGGCCTTGCCTTCCTGCGGCAGGTGATCAACGATGCGCATCGAGCGTATCTCGCGGCGGGCGGTGTCGGCTTTCTCCTCGGTGACGGAGGCCTGCGCTATGGCCCCGAGACCGTCGTCGAGAGCTACTACCGCGGCCAGCTCGGACGGTATCTCCAGATCGGCCCGGACGTGCAGTATGTTCGAAATCCCGGCTACAACCGCGACCGCGGGCCGGCGTGGGTGACGTCGTTGCGGATGAACATCAGATACTAGATCCGTGGAAGCCGAGCGGATGCGCCGCGGGGCGCTCTCCAAGGCGCCGGTTCCGGTTACCGGCTCGCCAGCTTCACCGCCATCTGGTCGAGCGCGCCGCGCAACCCCTGCGCGAGCTTCACGGCGTCGTCGTTGGCCCAGAAATGCATGAAGAACAGCCGCGGCTCCTCGGTCAGCATGTGGCTGTGCAGCGCGGTGGACAGGATGCCGGCCTGCTGGAGCGCGCGGATGACGTTGTTCACCTCCGACGCGCGCATGACGAAGTCGCCGGTGATGGCAGCCTTTCCCCCGCCGGTGGGCTGGAAGTTGATCGCTGTCGCGACGCCCATCGACGGCGGGATCTCGTTTCTTCCCTCGCGAATCGTCTCGCGACGCGGCACGCTCACCTGGTAGACACCCCCGTTCACCTTGCCGGCGATGCCGAGGACGCGCGCCACCGCGGCCGTGTCGAGGTCGATCGCGCCAGCCGGCGCCGCCGCCGCCGGCGGGCCGAGCGGCGTGCGACTCCGTCCGAGAGCGGTGCGGATCGTCTGCGCGATCTTCGTTGCGTCGCCGTGCGCGGAGATGTGCATGTACATCACGCGCGGCGACTCGTGCAGCACGTGGTTGTGCAGCGCGGTCTGCTCCACGCCCCCGTCCTGCAGGGCGCGCATCACCGGCGCGACTTCGTCCTCGCCGAGCACGAGATCGCCCATCGCCATCGCGTGTCCGCCCGCGACTCGCTTGAACGCGACCCATGAGCCGAGCGCGAGCGCCGGCTTGAGGGTGACGTCGCCCACCGTCACCTGGAGGTCGCTGCGCGGAAAGCTGTACTTCATCACGTCGCCGGGTTGGGCGGCGCCGGTGCGGCCGAGCGCCTGATCAACCGCGGTCCAGCGGCCGCTCGGCTGCGCACCGCCGCCCTGCCCGAGCACGGGCGTGGGCAAGACGGCGCCGCCGACCAGAAGCACGGCGAGCACGGCGACTCGAACGCTGAAGGACACAGGTGAACGAAGTGCGTGCATGGGCTCCTCCGTGACGGGACTGAGCGATCGACAAACAGAATAGCATTGATTCAACTGTGATACTACTGTAAGCCGCGGCATGCTTTCCTTTCCGGACCGCCATGAGCATGGAGGCCACGAGCTCAATGCCCGGCATGAGTCACTGATGGTCGACGCCCCAACGCGCGCTGCTCTCGTACGCCGGAGTCAGTGGTACTCGCGGATCACGCTGCTCTACAACAGCCTCGAGGGCATTGTCTCCATCGTGGCGGGCATCCTGGCTGGCAG
>JALYXJ010000256.1 GCA_030947165.1 Gemmatimonadota bacterium | reverse complement strand
TGACGGTGCGGCGGGATGGCGCGGATGCGTCCCCGCCCGACTGGCTGACGGTGAAGGTCGACGGCGATCGCGACGTCCCGGACCGCGTGATCATGATCTCACGCCCCGTGGCGGGACGGGTGCATCTGGTGGAGTGGACGAGCGCCGACTGGACGGCGTCGGCGGATCGTCGGGAGAGCTCGGTGAGCGCCGTCTACGCCGATCTCGAGCGGGTGCAGCAGGCCCGGCGCCGGATGAGCGAGGAACTGCTGCGGATCCGGATCTGGCTCGACGGCGATTAGAAGACGAGCTCGACCTTCGTGCCGCCGCTCGGAGTCACTGTCACCTGCTGCTCGCGCGTGCCAAGGCGGGGCTGCCAGGCCATGAGCCGGTACGTGCCGGGCGGAATCGAGTCCAGGGCGAAGCGCCCTTGCTCGTCGGTGGTCCCGAAATAGGGGTGGTCGAACACCTGCAGCCAACCTCGCGTCCACGGGTGGTTGTCGCAGCGCACCTCGATGCGACCCGCCTCGAGCAGCACCTTCTCCACCGGGACGGTCTGGCCCGCATCGGTCTCGTGGATGACGGCGATGGTCGTTCCGCTGCCGGCGCGCAGGAAGCGCGTGCCATGCGCCGTGCGATCGGCGTTGTTGACGTTGAGCGTGCCGGCGATGAGCATCGCCTGTACCGGCGGATCGAGCTGGCATCGCTGCTGGGTCAGCGTGTAGCGGCGCGAGAGGGGCAGCGCCTTGCCGCTCCGTGCGTTTTCCAGCCAGACGATCACGTTCTCGAGAGCGTTGCCGGTGCGGTCTACCGCCGCCACCACGCTCCGGTCGCCGCAGATGGTCTGATCGAGGGTCGACACGACGACGCTGTCGGCGGGGGGCGGTCCCTGCAGCAGCACGCGACCGGACAACGATCCCGAGCCATCCACGGGGACAACGCGGTACGGAGCGTGCGCTGGCGGGGGCGCGGCGACGACCCCGGTGCGCGGCGTGTCGGTGGGAGCGGCGGGAGAGCGTTCGGCGGGGCGGGCGGCGCCGCGATCGGAGCGCCCGCACGCGGACACCAGGAGCCCAAGAAGAAGCGTCGCGGTGCGACCGACCGGCGCTCGAGACAGAGTGATCACTTTGAGGGGAGAGACGTGAGCGAGAACCCGCGGAGACGTGATGTCGCGAGGATGTTCGCAAGGCGCGCGCCGTTGCTCCTGCTGGTGGCGGCCGCGTGGGCCTGCGCGTCGCTCCCGATCATCGGGCGCCGCCCGCCGGAGTTCTGGGGATTCGTCGCGCCCTGGGACGCGACGAGCCCCAGGAGCGCGGTCGCCCACGCGCGGTCGCTGCGAGCGGTCGTCACCGGATGGCTGGCGCTCGACACCCTCACGGGGATGCCCGTCCCCCTCTATGCCGACACACTCGCGCGTGCATTGCCGGCGGGCACGATGCGCTTCGCGCTCGTGACATCCTTTCTCGTGGACAGCTTCCGCACCGAGACCATCCGGCGCCTCTACGCCGACTCCATTGCCCTGGCTCGCAGCGCCGGCGCGGTCGCGGCGCATTCCGCGCAGCTCGGCTATCGAGGAGTCATCCTCGACTTCGAGGGGATGAGCCCGCGCGATCTTCCGGCTCTCCTCGGCGTGGCCCGCGCCATCCACGATTCGGCGCACGCCCGCGGAGTCGATGACGTCGTGATGGCGGTACCCGCGAGCGACACCGCGGCCTATCCGGGACGCCCCCTTCTGAGCAGCGTCGACGGCCTCGTGGTCATGCTCTACGATGAGCACTGGGCGGGCTCCCCACCCGGCGCGATCGCCTCGCCGACCTGGGCGCGCCGGGTGCTGAACATCCGCGTATCCGAAGTGGGTGCGGCGAACATCGTCGCGTCTCTCCCACTGTACGGCTATTTCTGGAAGACCGGCGCGGCCGGCGAGGCGATCGGTTATCCGGAAGCGCAACGGCGGGCAGCCGAGGCGTCGGCCCCGCTCGAGCGGGAGCCGTCCACCGCGACGCTCCGAGCCTCGAACCCGAACGACTGGCAGATCTGGGTGAGCGATGCCGTCCTCGTAGATTCGCTGGTCAGCGACGCGTCGCGCATCGGCGTCCGGCGCTTCGCGCTCTGGCGCCTGGGACTCGAGGATCCGGATCTCTGGACCTCGGTTGTGAAACCCTAGGGAAGCTCTGCACAGGTGACGTGCGAGTGCTTGTTCGATCTTTTCACACGTTCATTCGGCGAGAGGGTCCTGGTTGTTTGGATGGATGGAGCTTACAGCTGCGCCGAATGACGATCGTCGAGCGTCG
>JALYXJ010000251.1 GCA_030947165.1 Gemmatimonadota bacterium | reverse complement strand
GTTGGCGAAGCACGCATGCGGTAGTCGCGCTCCAGGAGACTCATACGCACCGCCAGCGTGTCCGGTTCGACCTCCTTCTTCTTCGGAAACCACGCAAAGGCCTTTCCGCCGATCTTGAACGCCGGATACCCAAAGGTCGTGCCCTCCTCGACATTGGGAAGCTTCTCCAGCGCCGCGCGCACACGTCCAATGCTCGTCATGGTCGTTCGGTCAGGGAAAATGCACCGGCGTGAGGAGGACGGTTCGCGCCAAAGTACGCCTCCCCGCCTACAGCTTCTTCTTGAGCACGACGACGTCGTCAGGGGTGTCCGGATTCTCCCGGTTGGACAACTGGACGGTCATCGTTCGGTGATCAGGTGAAACGAGAGCAGGCGATACAGAACCGAGCTGTCCGCCGATCGCCACGTGATGGGTTGATCGCCACACGCAATGGCGTCTACTCGAGCAACTGCGATTCGTGAGCCCGATAGATCTCGGGATGACGACTTCGATCGGGCGTATTTTGGAGCTCGTGGATGAGCGCAGCAACGCGTGGCGTGAGGATGATCAGGTACCGTGCGTCGATTGCTTCGTACGAATGCGCCACGCCAGCGGGCACAAAGACCGTCGAACCAGCCGTAGCGTCGACCGTCCGGTCAGTAAAGCGGAATCTGAGGACGCCGTCGAGCACGTGCCAGGCTTCATCGTCAGCATGGTGCACGTGCAGCGCCGCGGGACCGCTGCCCCGCCACTCGTGAACAGAGAAGGACGCGCCGGTAGCCGAAAACCGTTCTCCGGCGGCCGAAATGGTCGGCATCTGACCGTGACTCTCTGTCGACATTGGGCTATCGTGGCGTTATCGGTGTGCTGGATACCATCAGCTTCGAGGTCCGCGCCTGCCAGATTTCATTACGGCGATTGCGAGTGCTATCGCCAACAGTAGCCATGACACGGCGGGCACGACAAGGAACACGAATCCCGTTTTCGCTCTGAGCGCGCCGAGGACCAAGGCACCGTAAATTGCGAACGACCCAAGGGTGACAACAAACGTGACGACATAGACCGACAATCTGACGAGAACCGGCCAACCTGGCGAGATGACGGTGGTCCATCCGAGAGCGATGAAGGGAGCGACGACCCAACCCGCAAAAAGGACAATCAGCAGACGCGAAGGATTTCGACCACCCGCAATGAGCATGAGACCGAGCGAGCCAGCGGCCCCCACGACGACCGCGATCAACGCCAGCTTACGGACGATCTCGAGGGACAATACCTCGCGCCTTGTCTCGCTCACTCCTACGTGTCCTCTCGCGGGCTCGTACTCACGAGGTCTCAGTAGACGCTAGTTAAACAATGCCAATCCGGGCTGGCACTCGTAAGGGTCGGCGATCAGTTGTCTGTGCTCAGCGCGCGAGGAACGATCGCTCTTTGAGCGCCGGCAGACGCGCCTTTGCATCGGTCGCGACCATACACTCGGGGTCGTCGTCCTCAGAAATGCCGACGCCTCGGAAGTTTCACATTCTGTCCTTCACATTGCGGCGCAAGAAAGGCTGAGCGCCACCGGCGTGCTGACAAACGAACCCCATTCATGGCCCAGACGCAGCTTACCGACGCGGAGGCGCGTTTGCTCGCCGATCTCCAGCGACGAGCCTTCACGTATTTTCTTCATGAGACCAATCCACTCAATGGCTTGGTCGTGGATACCACGGCCCCGCACGCACCAGCGAGCATTGCCGCGGTCGGGCTGGGCCTCACGTCATATCCGGTCGCCGTCGAACGGGGACTCCTCTCCCGCAGCGACGCCGCCGGTCGCACTCTGACCACGCTCCACTTCTTCCATCGAAGCAGGCAGAGTGTCGAGCCCGACGCAACGGGGCACCATGGCTTCTACTATCACTTCCTCGACATGCGAACCGGCGCCCGCGCGTGGGAGTGCGAGCTGTCGACGGTCGACTCCGCCCTGCTGATCGCCGGTATGTTGACGGCCGCGGCATACTTCCAGGATGACAGGGACACTGAACGCGAGATCCGGGACCTCGCCGGCGAGCTGTACGCGCGGGTGGACTGGCAGTGGGCGCTGAACGGCGGGTTGACCCTCACGCATGGATGGAAGCCCGAGAGCGGGTTTCTTCCGTACCGGTGGGAAGGTTACGACGAAGCGCTGCTGCTCTACGTGCTTGTTCTCGGCTCCCGCACGCACGCGATTGCGTTCGAGAGCTATCAGGCCTGGGCGAGTAGCTACGAGTGGAGATCGGTCTACGGCACCTCGTTTCTTTATGCCGGTCCGCTGTTCACGCATCAGCTCTCGCACCTCTGGATCGACTTCCGCGGCATCCAGGATTGCTTCATGCGCGAGCACGGGAGCGATTACTTCGAGAACAGCCGCCGTGCGACACTCGTCCAGCATCAGTACGCCCATCGCAACCCGCAGGGCTGCGTGGGCTACGACAGCTCGTGCTGGGGGATCACCGCGAGCGACGGGCCGGGCAACGTGGAGCGAGAGGTCGCTGGAGTCATGCGTCACTTCTTCGGGTACATGGCCCGCGGCGTCCCGGACGGACCGGACGACGGAACGGTCGCCCCGTGGGGAGTGATCACCTCCCTGCCCTTCGCGCCAGAGATCGTGCTCCCCACCGTGATCCAGATGCTGCGCCGCGGGCTCGCAAACGGGCACAAATACGGGTTCTGGCAATCGTACAACCCGACCTTCCCCGATGCGGCGGGCTCCCCGGTCGGCTGGGTGTCCCCGTATCATTGTGGACTCAATCAGGGGCCGATCGTGGCAATGATCGAGAACTACCGCACCGGCATGATCTGGCAGTTCCTGCGGGCGTGTGCGCCGATCGTGGACGGTCTCCACGCGGCCGGCTTCACCGGTGGCTGGCTCTCTGGAGGGCCCGTATGAGTAGAATGGCAAACCAGGCAACGACGTCCGATGCACTCGTGCTGTTCGGCGTCACCGGCGATCTCGCGCACAAGCAGATCTTTCCCGCCTTGTACGCGATGGTGAAGAGCGGTGCCTTGAAGGTCCCCGTGATCGGCGTCGCGTCGTCTGACTGGAGCCTCGCCGACCTGCGCACGCGCGCACGAGCGAGCCTCGCGGAGTCCGGAGTGAGGGCAGATGCACGCACGCTGAAGCGGCTGCTCTCGCTGCTCCAATACGTGGACAGCGATTACAACGACCCCGCGACCTTCACGGCCCTCAAGCAGGCGCTGGGGACGGCTCGCCGGCCCGCATTCTATCTCGCCATCCCCCCAGCGCTCTTCGGCACCGTAATCACCGGGCTGGGGAACGCCGGCCTCGCGGAGGGTGCACGCGTCATCGTCGAGAAACCCTTCGGGCGCGATCTCGCGTCAGCCCGGGAGCTCAACGCCATCGCGCACAAAGTCTTCCCGGAGGACTCGATCTTCCGAATCGACCATTATCTGGGGAAGGAAGAGATCATGAACATTCTCTACTTCCGATTCGCGAACTCCTTTCTCGAGCCGATCTGGAATCGCGACCACGTGGCGAGCGTCCAGATCACGATGGCTGAGCGGTTCGGAGTGAGCGACCGCGGGCACGATGTGTCGCCCTTGGTGTGGTCGCTGTTGAACTGGACGCGTAGCTCCATCGGTGCGCTCCCCCGTATCACTCTGAAATTGAGCAGCCCGTGCTTGAGGGTACCTAGTCACCGGGACGTTGGTTTCGGCGTCTACCCTGGTCGCGCACGCCTGCTTCATTGCCTGGCGCCTGTGACGGACTGCCGTCCCGTGTCGGTCGGCTGAGGTGAAGCCTGATGCGCGTCGTGCGGCCCGCTGAGCAGAGCACCCCGATCTCATACGCATCGCCGCGCGCCGCGGCGGCACGAGGGCGAGATCCATCGCTGATGTCCACCCGGTCTACCCGCGTCCCGGTCGCCAAGCCCGGGCGGAACCGAAGCGTCAGAGCCGGCCCCGAGTTGTCCACCTCGAGTTCCACAACGTTGTGGGAGGACTTCATCGCCAGGCTGACGCTCGATGCGCCGAGGGCGAGTCCGCGCACACGTACGCTGTCCCACTCCGGCGGCATGCGCGGGGCGAAGCGCAGTTCGCGCTTCCCGCCGTCGACATGAATGCCGAGCAGCCCGCTGACCGCAGTCGACAGGAACGCGGCCGACGACCACGTCTGGTCCGGCACCGACTCGCGCTCCGGAGCGAAGACGTCGCCTCTGAGGACTTCGTGAACATGTCCGGGCGCGTCGAGGCCGAACCACGGAACGAGGTCGTGCCAGAGCGCCGTCGCGACCTCCGGTCGGCCGGCCTCGTAGAAGGCCATGGCCGCGTTCGCGGTTCCCAGTGCCCACACGCTTCCTCTCGCGTACGAATCGGGGTCGTACAGCGGGTTGTCGATGGCGGTGCTCCGAATGCCCCATGGCGCCCGGAGCGTCGGATTCGCCAGGGTATCGAGAAGCGCACGCTGCTCCGACTCGCTCAACAGGCCGTGGTGCAGCAGCGCGATCAGGCTGCTCGTGAGGCCCTCCACCGGAGCTCCGGAACGCAGGTGCCCGCTCACCCACCGGTTGCGTGCGCGCTCATGGTAGATCGGGCGAATGGCGCGACGCGCGAGGGCGCTCGCACGCGTCGCCGCGGTAGCGAGCTCCCCGTGGCTGGTGAGCCGAGCGAGGACGGCGAAGGACTCGGCGGCGTCGACCCAGGCGAGTGACAGCGCCAACTCGTCGCGCTGCGGGTCCTGCTCGTCGCCGCCCTGCTTCCCCGGCGGGATGTAAGGCAGTGTGCCGCCCGGCGGGATGGTCGACCGGCAATAGTCGTATGCGGCGCGGATCGAGTTCCAGTGGTCGTTGACGAAGCCCACGTCGCCCGTCGTCTGCACGTAGTCGCGAAGCGTCCGGAGGAAATCGAAGCTAATGTCGACGTGCACGAACATGTAGGGGTACGAGCCGGCCCAGTCGAGGAAGCCTGCGCTCTGCGACATCTCGTGCCAGATGGCACCGGTGCGCTTGTTCTGATACCGCATGATGAACGCGAGCTCGTCGCGCACGCGGCCGTACGCGCCTTCGCGAAGCAGCGCGTCGACCGTGACGAGGCCGTCTCCCGCGAAGAACCACGCGTACTGCGGGCGGCGCGCGCCCCGGGACGGGCCGTATCCGGCGACCAGGCCGCAGCCGAGCTGGGGGTTGCAGACCCAGGCCTGCTCCAGTGTGACCTG
>JALYXJ010000225.1 GCA_030947165.1 Gemmatimonadota bacterium | reverse complement strand
GTTGGCGAGGCGGCAATCGGCCGTTCCGCCCCACGTGCCGCGCGCGCGATCAGGGCCGCCCGCTGCTCGTGGCGCAGCCGCGTTCCTGGGACCGGTTGATTGTCCGACCACCGCCATCCCGTGCGTCGCGCCAATTCGCGCGCGTACCAATCAGCCGGCAGCAGCGGCAGCGTCACGAGCACGACGTCCTCACGGACTCCTTCGACGCGCTGTGCATACCACAGCGGGTAGCTGTCATTGTCGCCCGACACGAACAGCGCCGCGTTGGGCGGCGCGCTCTGGAGCAGCGCGAGGGCGAAGGTCCGCGCCGCGGAGGCTCCGGGCCCACGCGCTCGGTCGGCCGTGCGCCAGTTGCCGAGGAGTATGATCCCGGCTGCCGCGACCGCGACGGGCGGTGGCCAACGGCGCGCGCGAGCGATGGCCAGGGCGCCATACCCGCACAAGCAGCCCCACGCCCAGAACCCGAGCACGAAGAAGTAGTCGCGCTCGCGTGCCTCGTGGGGTGCGCCGTCCGGAATGAGCCCGGCGCCCAGTGACGCACCGGCCTTCAGATTCAAATACGTCGCCACGCCGAGCGTCCCGCACACGAGTAGAACCAGAAACGCGTCGGCGAGCCGACGCGAATCACGTCGCATCTCGCGCGCGCCCAGGGCCGCCAGGGCGACGTACGCCACCGTGGCCAGCACGCGTGCCGGCGTGGTGAAGATTCCGCGCCCCCAGTCGAGCGCGATCTGCCAATCGACGTACTGCGCGACATTCGCCAACTGCAGCCAGACGGGCGCCTGCCTCGGCCACATGCCCGCCACGTCGTATTGTCGGCGAGCCACCACGTCGGCCAGGGCGGTGAGCGTCGCCGGATTCCCCTGGTTGATCGGCGGATCGTGGCGCGCGCGTACCAGCATGATCAGCAGCGCAGTCGCGGCGAGCACGCACAGGCCGAGCGCCGCGATGACAGGCGCGACCCTCGGCGAACCATCACCGTGTCTGGATCGCCGCGCGGCGAGCGACGCGAGAGTGACGCCGGCTCCGAACAGCACGAGCGGCGCGGACATGCGTCCCACTCCCGCGGACGAGAGCAGCACGCCGCCAAGCAGCAACGCTCGGTCCACCTGCCATCGACCATCGCGCTCGCGCGCGGCGAGGGAGATGGCCGCCGGAGCGCCCACGAGTGCGCTCAGATGCACGGCCGGCGCGAGTGCGATGAGATACGCGGTGCACAGAAGCCACCGGTCGCCGAGGCGCGGAGCTCCATCCACCGCGCGATTCGCGCACGCCAACAGCAGGACGACGTGCACGAGCGCCGCCGCGTACACTTCGGTCTCGGTGGCGTTCGCCCACGCCGTGGCCATCAGTCCGGCACAGAGGGCGCCCGCCACGGCGCCCCAGGCGGTGTCTGATCTCGCGCCCGTCTCGCGCGCGACGAGCCACGCCGTGATCGCTCCCGCGAGTACCGTGCAACACCCGGAGAGGAGATTCATCGCGCGCGCGGTGCCGAGCATCGGCGCGAGCGCGAGCGTCCACACCCTTCCTACAGCCACGAACAGCGGCGTACCGGGTGGATGTGGGATGCCGAGCGTGTGCGCGGCGGCGATGAACTCTCCGGCGTCCCAGAAGGTGACCCCCGGAGCCATCGTCGCCAGATAGCTCGCGAGCAGCACGCCACCCACGAGCCATGCGGCGCGAACGGGCGTCAGAGGGGCGTCCCCGCCGCCTCGAGCGCGACGCGAGGCGGAGTGCGCCCGGAGAGCACGTCACGCACCTCCGCGGTGCTCAGGTCGCGCCAGAGCCGACCGCGCTCGGCGATCGACACCGTCGCGCGCTCCTCGCTCACGACCACCACCAGCGCGTCCGTCTCGTCGGTGAGACCGAGCGCGGCGCGGTGTCGCGTGCCGAGCGCGCGGTCCGCGAGCGACTTCTGGGAGAGGGGGAGGATGCACCCGGCGGCGATGATCGTGTCGCCCCGCACGATGACGGCGCCGTCGTGCAGCGGCGAGTATGGCGTGAAGATGGTGGTGAGCAGGTCGGCCGACACCTTGGCTTCCATCAGCGAGCCCGACTCCGCGTACGGATCCAGCGCCACCTCGCGCTCGATGACGATGATGGCCCCGATGCCCGAGCGGCTCAATCGCTCCACGGCCTCGACGATCTCTTCCGCCACCTCACGCTGCTCCATCTGCCGGAAGAGACGGGCAAAGCGTGCTTGCCCCAGATGCGCCAGCGCGGAGCGCAGCTCGGGGGCGAACACGACCAGGAGCGCGATCGCCCCGTACTGGAAGACGAAGCCCAGGATGTAGGTGATCATCTCGAGCTTGAGCAGCCACGCCGCGGCATAGGCCGCGAGCAGCATGGCGAGCCCGGTGATGATCTGTAGCGTCCGCGTGCCGTGAAAGAGGCGCAGCACGCGATAGAGCACGTACGCGACGAGCACGACCTCGAGCACGGCTCGCCAGCCCGGATGCAGCAGCCGCAGCTCCTCAAGCTCCGTCACGGCGCCGCTCCAGCGTGCCGGATCGCGGCGGCTACATCGAGCGCGGCGCGCGTCGGCGCCACGTCGTGCACGCGCACCATGGCCGCCCCTCGCTCGTACGCCGCCACCGCCGCGCCGACGCTCCCGAACACGCGATGCGCCGGACGGCTCTCGCCGGTGAGCTGCCCGATGAACCGTTTTCGCGACGCGCCCACGAGGACCGGATAGCCCCAATCCACGAGCCGCGGCAGACAGGCCAGCGCGCGTAGCGAGTGCTCCGGACGCTTGGCGAACCCGATGCCCGGATCCACCGCGATCGCCTCTCGCCCCACTCCCGCATTTTCCACGGCGCGTACGCAATCCCTCAGCTCGGACAACATCGTCTCGAGAAACTCGCCGCCGTAGTCGGCGTGCTCATAGGTCGCCATGCTCGACACCCCGCCGCGCGAGTGCATCACGACGACCCCAACTCCGGTGTTCGCGCACAGCGAGGCCATCGCCGGATCGAGCCGGAGCCCCGAGACGTCGTTCACGATGCTGACTCCCGCCTCGATCGCCGCCTCGGCCACCTCCGCGTTCACCGTATCCACCGACAGGATCGCGTGCGGTTGCGAGGCGGCGAGCGCGGAGACGACAGGCAGCACGCGGCGCAGCTCCTCCTCGCTGCTCAGTGGCACCGCACCCTGCGGACGTGTGGACTGGCCGCCCACGTCGAGAATGTCCGCGCCCTCGGCGAGCAGTCGCGATGCGTGCGCGACCGCGGCATCGGCGGCGAGGAACTCCCCGCCGTCGCTGAAGCTGTCGGGCGTGACGTTCACGATCCCCATCACCAGAGGACGTCCATCGAGTGCCAGGGCGCGGCCGCGGATCTGCCAGAGCATGCGAGGGGGAGGGGGGGACATGACGCTAAGATAGCACGAAGGGCGGCGCGTCATGTCGACGCGCCGCCCCTTTACCCGAGTCACCGGCAACGCTACGCCGGCGACGGCTCCGGCCCGCCCAGGAGCGGCGGATTCCGGCGCGGCTGCGGGATCGGCGTGGGTGACGGGACGAGCGGCGGCGTGACGGGTGCGCCGCTGGTGCGCGGCGGCAGCTGCTCGCCACGTGCGATCATGCGGATGTCTTCCGCCGTGAGCGTCTCGCGCTCGAGGAGGGCCGCGGCCAACGTGTGCAGCAGCTCGAGGTTCTCGCTCAGGACCTCCTTCGCCCTGTCGTACGCCTTGGTGATCACGCGCTTCACCTCGGCATCCACGAGCTGTGCCGTCTGCTCGCTGACCTCGCGCCGGTGCTGGATCTCGCGGCCCAGGAACAGCTCCTGCTCATTGTCGCCCACGAGGATCGGTCCGATGGCGTCGGACAGCCCCCACTGCGTGACGTAGCGGCGCGCGATGCTCGTCGCCTTCTGGATGTCGCTGGACGCGCCCGTCGTCACGCGGTCGTATCCGAACACCAGCTCCTCGGCGGTCCGCCCGCCGTAGCTCATGACCAGCGCGGCCTCGAGCTGCTGACGGGTGATCGACACGCGATCGTCTTCAGGGAGCGTGAACGCCAGCCCCAGCGCGCGTCCGCGCGGCACGATCGTGACCTTATGCAGTGGATCGTTGCCGATCACCTTCATCGCGCAGAGGGCGTGTCCCGCCTCGTGATACGCCGTGAGACGGCGCTCCTCTTCCTTCATCACCATGGACTTGCGTTCGGCGCCAAGCATGACTTTGTCCTTGGCGTCCTCGAGGTCCATCATGTAGAGCTTGTCGTGCTCGCGGCGGACGGCCAGCAGCGCCGCCTCGTTCACGAGGTTCGCCAGGTCGGCACCGGCCATGCCCGGCGTCCCGCGCGCCAGCGTCGTGATGTTCACGTCCTCGCCGACCGGCTTGTTGCGCAGGTGGACCTTGAGGA
>JALYXJ010000218.1 GCA_030947165.1 Gemmatimonadota bacterium | reverse complement strand
GGCGCAGTGGTTCGGGACGTACATGACCCCCGAAGTGATCGCGTACAACTCCCACGCCGTGACGCCGGCGGATGCACCGAAGGATTGGGACCAAGTGCTCGATCCGCGGTGGAAGGGGAAGGTGCTGATCCGCGATCCGATCGCGAGCGGCTCGATGCGCGCGATCTTCGGCGCAATTCTGGCACGCTCGATCGCGCAGACCGGCAGCACGGCGCAGGGATGGGAGTGGCTGCGTCGCCTCGACGCGAACACCAAGGAGTACGTCCTCAATCCCGCGCTGCTGTATCAGAAGCTGGGGCGCGAGGAGGGGACGATCACGCTCTACAACATGCCCGACATCGCCACGCTCGAGCAGCGCACCAGGACGCCGGTGGGCTTCGTGATCCCGAGCAGCGGGACGCCGCTGCTCGTGGACGCGATCGGCATCGTGCACGGGGCCAAGCACGCCGACCTGGCGAAACAGTTCTACGAGTACGTCACCACGCCGGGCGCCCTCACGGACGCGGCGCGGAGCTTTCTGCGCATTCCGGCGCGCACGGATCTGCCGATCGACTCACTGCCACCCGTGGTGAAGCAGGCGCTGACGGACGTGAAGCCGATGCCGGGCGATCAGCGGCTGATCCAGGACAGCCTCGACAGCTGGATGAAGTTCTGGGACGCCAACATCCGCAACAGCCGTCGAGGCAAGTGAAAGACTCCGTTCAGGGCGCGCTCGTCCTGGAGCATGTCACTCGGCGATATCCGGGCAATCCCGAGCCGTCGGTCGACGACCTCTCGCTCACGATCGCGCCGGGCGAGCTGCTCGCGCTCGTCGGCGCCTCGGGGTCCGGCAAGACGACGACGCTGCGCATCGCGGCGGGTTACGAGATCCCGGACAGCGGCCGCGTGCTGCTCGCCGAGGGCGACTCGCCCCCGCGCGACATCACCCGCGAGCCTCCGCAGCGCCGGGGCTTCGGCATGGTGTTCCAGCACTACGCACTTTTCCCGCACATGCGCGTGGAGGAGAATGTGGCGTTCGGGCTGGAGGCGCGCGGAATCCGGAAGGCCGAGCGGCTCGCCCGCGCCCGCGACGCGCTCGACGGCGTCGGGTTGGGCGGAAAAGCGGCGCGGCCGGTGCAGGCATTGTCGGGGGGCGAGCAGCAGCGCGTCGCCCTCGCGCGCGCGCTGGTGATCGAGCCCCGCGTGCTCTTGCTGGACGAGCCGCTCTCCAATCTGGATCCCGCGCTGCGGCAGAGTACGCGCGACGAGCTGCGCGCGATGCTGCGGCGGTCGGGAGTGACGGCGCTGTTCGTCACGCACGATCAGGAAGATGCCTTTGCCGTCGCGGATCGCGTGGCCATGCTCGAGCGCGGGCGTCTGCTGCAGGTCGGCACCCCCGAGACGCTCTATCATGCGCCGGCAACTCGGGCCGTGGCGGAATTCGTCGGGCGCGCCGCGGTCGTGCCCGCCGCGCAGGTCGGCGAGCAGGTGCGAATCACGATCGATGGTGTGACGCTCACCGCGCCCGCTCGACAGCAGGGCGCCGTCGGCAACGGCGACGTGATGGCGGTGCTGCGTCCCGAATCCCTCGTGCTCTCCCCGGACGACTCTACGCCGGCATGGCGCGGTGAAGTCGTCGGCCGCCGCTTCGCCGGCGGACACGTGGTGTATCGCGTCAACTTGAGCGGTGCCATCGAGGTCGAAGTGATCGGCGACGGCGGCGGCGCGCACGAGGGGGGGCGCACCGGTGTGCGACTGGCCGGCGTACCGGTGGCGGTGGTGCCGGCGTGAACGCGCTCACGCGACGCGGCGGTGTGTTTGTCGTCGCGCTAGTGCTGCTCGCGCTGCTGCTGTGGAGCGTCGTCTACCCGAACGTCGCCGTGATCGTCGGCAGCTTCGATCGTGGGCTGACGGATTGGCGCGAGTTTGCGCGGAGCCCGGCCGATCTCGAGGCACTGCGCGGTACGCTCATCGTGAGCGTGGGCTCGGTGATCGCGGCGCTGATCGTGGGCGTGCCCCTCGCCTTCCTGCTCACCCGCGCCGAGTTCCGGGGCCGAGCGGTGTTGAGCGGCGTGGCCACGTTGCCAGCGGCGCTGCCACCGCTCGTTGGGGTCCTCGCGTTCCTATTTCTCTACGGGGAAAGCGGTGTTGTCACGCGGGTGGTGCAGCGATTGTTCGGTCTGCGGGAGCCGCCATGGACGCTCACCGGGCTCACCGCGGTGATCTTCGTGCACGCCTACACGATGTACGTCTATGTGTTCCTGTTCGTGAGCGCCGGGCTGGAGCGATATGACACCGCGCTCGACGAGGCCGCAATGGGACTGGGCGCGTCGAGGGCGATGCTGCTCCGACGGATCACGTTGCCGCTCCTCACGCCATCGCTGGCCGGCGCGATGCTGCTCGTGTTCATGAGCGCGCTCGGCTCCTTCTCGGCGCCCTACGTGTTCGGCGGCGGGGCGCGCGTGCTGGCGACGCAGATCCTGGTGTCCAAGCTGAACGGCGCCATCGGGCTGGCGTATGTTGAAACCACAGTTCTGGCCGTGACGGCCGTGCTCGCGCTGCTCCTGCTGCGGCGGCTGGAGGGACGGCGTCGCTACGCCATGGCGGGGAAGGGGGGGGGCCGGGTCACGCGCCGCGCGCTGCGCTCACCGATGGCGCGCGCACTGTTGCCAGTGGCTGCGGCGGTGGTCGTCGTCCTGCTCGTGCTGCCGCACGTGATGGTGGTGCTGGTCAGCTTCGCACGAGACGGCGCGTGGACGACGCAGCTGCTGCCGCCGGAGTACACCCTCGACAACTATCGCAAGCTCGCGCTCGATCGCGAGCTCTGGCGGCCGATCACGAACAGCGTGACGATGTCGGTGCTCGCGACCGCGGCAAATGCGGTGGTCTGCTTCGCCATCGCGTACGTGCTCGTGCTGTCGCAGGCACCGGGCAGGCGGCTGCTCGCGTTGCTCGCCGCGCTGCCGTGGGCCATCCCCGCCACGGCCATCGCGCTCGGGCTGGCGGCGACCTTCGACCGGAACGCGCCACTCCAATTGCGGATTCTACTGGTCGGGACGTTCTGGATCCTCCCGTTGGCATACTTCATCCGCAACATCCCAATCGTGACCAGCGCGATCGAAGGCTCGCTCCGGCAGATGGATCCGACGCTCGAGGATGCGGCGCGCGGCCTCGGCGCTTCGCGCTGGCTGGCCCTGCGTCGGGTGATCCTGCCGGCGGCGCGACCGGGTCTCGTGGCGGGCACGATGCTCGCCGGCGTGGCCGCGGTCGGTGAGTTCGTGGCCAGCGTGGTCCTGTATACTCACAGCAACCGCCCGATTTCGGTGGAGATCCTGGCGCAGGTGCGTTCCCTCTCCTTCGGCACCGGCGCGGCGTACAGCGTGCTGCTCATTGTGCTGGTGCTGCTCATCACGGTGAGCGCACGCTGGCTGGAGGGTCGAGTGGCGGAGGGGGAGGCAGCCATGCCGCACGCATGAGCGACGACGACCGGATCCTTCCGGAGTGGCAGCGCGAGCGCCGACGTCCGCGCGTCGTGATCGTCGGCGGCGGGTTCGGCGGGCTCTACGCGGCACGAGCGCTCAAGCGCGCCAACGTGGATGTCGTGGTCGTCGACCGAACCAACCATCACCTCTTTCAGCCCCTGTTGTACCAGGTGGCGACAGCCACGATCGCGGCCACCGACATCACCGCGCCAATTCGCTGGCTCCTGCGGCGCCAGAAGAACACGACCGTGCTGATGCTGGCCGTCCATGGCATCGATACGGAGCGGCGCGTGGTGCACACGGTCGATGGGCCCGACCTGCCGTACGACTATCTCATCCTCGCGGCCGGCGCGCGCCACTCGTACTTCCAGCATCCCGAGTGGGAGCCGCTCGCTCCCGGCCTCAAGAGCGCAGATGACGCGCTCGAGCTGCGCCGCCGCCTGCTCAGCGCGTTCGAGCGCGCGGAGCTGAGCGAGAATCCGGACGAGCGCGCGGCCTGGCTCACCTTCGTGCTCGTGGGCGGAGGGCCGACCGGGGTGGAGCTCGCCGGCATGATCCCGACCGTCGGCCACCACATGCTGCAGCGCGACTTCCGCCGGATTTCGCACCAGGATGTGCGCGTCATCCTGTTGGAAGGTGGCCCGCGCGTGCTGCCTACCTATCCGGAAGCGCTGGGCGAGCATGCCCGGCGCGATCTCGTGAACCTCGGCGTCGACGTGCGCACGGGCGCGCTGGTGACGGGCGTCGAGCCCGGCATCGTGCGCGTGGGGAAAGACGAGGTGATCCGCGCCAACACCGTGATGTGGGCGGCGGGCAACGCCGCGTCGCCGCTCGGAAAAGCGCTCGGCGTACCAGTGGATCGCGTGGGGCGCGTGCCCGTGAATCCCGACCTGAGCATCCCGGGACATCCGGAGGTGTTCGTCGTGGGCGACATGGCGTCGATTTCGACGAAGGGGAAGCCGGTGCCGGGCGTCGCGCCGGCGGCGATGCAGATGGGAGCGTTCGCAGCGCGCAACGTGAAGCGCGATCTCCAGCAACGCGAGCGGCTGCCGTTCGTATACCGGAACAAGGGCGACCTGGCGACGATCGGCCGGCACCGCGCGATCGCCGACTTCGGCTTCCTCCAGGTGACGGGCAGCCTCGCCTGGTGGTTCTGGCTGCTCCTCCACATCATGTACCTGGCCGGCTTCCGCAACCGGATTGCCGTGCTGATCGAGTGGGCGTACAGCTATTTCACCTACGAGCGTGGCGCGCGGCTGATCACCGGCATGCGCTGGAAACCCCCTGTCCAGTAGGCGCGTATTCTTAGATCGCTTCTCCGTCGGAGTTCACGCCATGCACGTGATTGCTCGGTGATCTCCCTATGGCGGAGTGTCCGTCTCGCGGCCGCCATGTGCGGCATGGCGGCGGCGTCGGCGAACGCGCAGGAGCACGCGAGCATGCCCCGCTCGACGCCGCCGTCGTGGGCGTATCCGGTGAACCCGCCC
>JALYXJ010000170.1 GCA_030947165.1 Gemmatimonadota bacterium | reverse complement strand
CGTCAGTCGAGCGGTGGCGTCTGTGGTCGGGTCACCCCGGACGGCGCAGTGGCCGGTGCGCCGGTGGCCGGCTTCGGCGCCGCCGCCGTGGTGCTGCGCAGCTTCGTCAGCACGCGATCGGTGATGTCGAGGTTCTTGTCCATCGCCACTACCGACGAGCCCTGATCGGCGTTGAAGACGAACGAGTAGCCGCCCTCCACGCGCACTTCCTCGATCGCTCCCTTCACGCGGTCGAGAATCGGCTGCACGAGCTCCGCCTCACGCTGCTGCGCCTTCTGCTGCAGGTCGTTGGTGCGGCGCTGATACTCCGCCTGCTTCCCCTGGATGTCGCGGCCGCGCGCGTCGCGCGCCGCCGGCGTCAGTGTGCCCTGTGCTTTCGTGTAGTTCGCAATCATGGTGTCGAGCGAGTCGCGCATCCGCTTGATCTGGTCGCTGAACGGCGCCGTCTCCTTCTCGAACTGCTGCTGTGCCTCGACCCGGCCGGGCGCCTGATCGAGCAGCACCGACGAGCGGATGTAGGCGTTCTTCTGTGCCTGCGCGACGGTCGTTCCGCTGAGCAGCGCAATGAGGGCAACGGCGAGCGCGAGCGGCATCGCGCGAAAATACGAACGCATGAAAAACTCCGGAGGTTAGAAGAGCTGACCGAGCTTGAAATGAAGGATCCACTTGGGCGACTTGACACCGTTCACGACGCGATCGAACCCGTAACCCCAGTCGAGGCCGAGGGGCCCGAGCGGGGTCACGACCGATGCACCGACACCCGCGCCGCGGAACAGGCGCGTGGGGTTGAAGTCCTGTGGGCGCGCCCAGATGTTGCCGGCGTCGTAGAACGCGTCCACATAGAACTGCTGATTGAAACGCAGGCCGAGCTCCGCGCTGCTCGTGTAGAACGCGTTGCCGAAGGAAAGCGGCGACGCATTCTGCTGCGAGGTGTTGGCGTTGTACCCGTACGGCGTGATGGAGAACTCCTCGTAGCCGCGCAGGGGCTCGCCGTACTGCACGCCACCGAGCGCGAACTTCTGGGTCAGCGCGAAGCCGCCGGGATCGCCGTAGAGTGCGCCGGCCCGGGCCGACAGCCCGAGAGAGATGGTGATCGGCTCGCTGCCCGGTGCGCTGCCGCCGAACTGATAGAGCGACGCGTAGTGGCGGATCTCACCGGTATAGCGCGTGTACTTCGCGCCGCCGAGGAATCCGTTGGCCTGCGCCGCCAGGGTTTGGTGGCCGCCATCGGTCGGGAAGGGCAGTCCGATGCGCGTGTCGTGATCGAAGGTGAGGCCGAGCGTGGAGCGCGAGCAGATCACCACGCCGCAATTGATCTGGGAGCCCGCGCCGTTGTTGCTGTAGGTCACCCGCTCCGCGCCGTACGAAGCGAACAGCCGAGAGAACCGCGACCCCATGATCGGGAAGCCGAGCTGGAGCTGCCCACCGATGCGCGTCGGCTGTCCCACGTTGCCCACGAAGTACCGTTGCATGGAGTGGTACGCCGTGAGCGTGCCCGATACCTGCGACTCGTTGATGAACGGGTCGGTGTAGCTCAGGCTGAAGTCGTTGATGTACTGGCCGAACTGCCAGTTGAGCGATCCGCGCTTGCAGAGGCCGAACAGGTTCGGCTGGTCGAAGCCGATGAACCCGCCCACGCCGGCCCCCTGTCCCACCGACGCGCCGAAGTTCACGTTGCCGGTCCGCTTCTCCTTCACGCGGAAGATGACGTCGACGTCGCCATTGTCGTTGGCCGTCTTCGTATCGGGCGCCGGCAGCGGCGTCTCGAAAAAGCCGAGGTTGCCGATGCTCTGGTAGCTGCGAATGAGCGCGTCGCGACGGAACACGTCGCCCGGTACCACGAAGATCTGATTGCGGATGCACGACTCCGACGTGATGTCGTTGCCCAGCACCTCGACGCGATTCACGATCGCCGGCTGCCGCTCGTCCACCTCCCACCGGAGATTGACCGCGGGCGTGCCGTCCGGCCCCGTGACACGCTGCACCACGGGACGCACGTTCGCGTAGATGTACCCTTCGTTCGCGTAGGCTTCGCCGACCTTGCGCGTGGCGTCATCCCATCGCGCCTGGTCGAAGTAGAGGTCGTCGTCGTTCTTGCGGCCCGTGCGCAGCAGCCCCTTCACCGCGCCGGTGATCGTCACCGGCTGCGCGCCGAACGGATAAAAGCGCGCGATGTCCTCGTTGGAGAAGTGCCGGCTCCCGGTGACCTCGAAGGTGCCGATCTTGTAGCGCGGCCCTTCGTTGACCGTGATGTCCACCAGCGCCTTGCCCTTCGCGCGATCCACCTTGAGCGTGTCCTTCAGCACCTGCGCGTCGATGTAGCCCTTCTCGGCGTAGAACGCCGGAATCTTTTCGCTCACGTCGGAGGCGTACTTGTCGGCGTCGAGCTCCCCCTTGTTGAACCAGAGGAACCCTTCGGGCTTGGTCGACATGGCGCCGACGACCGCCTTGTCGGACATCCCCGTGTTGCCGGTGATGTCCACGCCGGAGATGGCGAGCCGCCGCCCTTCATCCACGCGGAACAGCAGGTTCACGTCGCCGTTCACGAGCGTCGTCTCGGGCTTCACCTGGGCGAGGTAGTAGCCCTCGGCCTGGTAGAGCGAGTCGATGCGCTGCACCGCACGCGCCACCTGCGCCGGATCCAGCGGTCGGCCGACGAGGAGATCGACGCGGTCGCGAACATCGTTGCGCGACACCCGGTCCGTGCCCGTCACGTCCACGGTGCCGAGCAGTGGCCGCTCGCGGAGCGTGAACACGAGCTGCGCCACCTTGCCGTCCGGCGAGAGCTCACAGGCTGCCTGCACGTCCTCGAACTGGCCGAGCGCGTACAGGGCCTTGATGGCCCGGTCGAGGGTGCGGTAGTTCATGGCGCCCGGCGCGAGCCCCGATTCGGAGCGCAGCGAGGCATCCGGCGTCCGCTTGGCGCCGCGGAAGACGATCGTATCGGGAGTCGCGCACCGACCGGCCGCTGCAGCGGGCTCCTGCGCACGCGCCGTCGCCCCCAGCGTGAGCAGGGCGACGGCAACACAAAAAAGGCGAGTCATCACGATAATATACACAAAAAAAGGCCGGCAGGGTCCCCTGACTTGGACCCTGCCGGCCCCGGGCGGGTTTCCCCGCTCCGGAAGACTACGCCTTCGTGACGCTCGAGAGCACCCGGAAATCGAGCTTGGTCCCGTCGATCGCGGCGTCGACTTCGATCTCGTCGCCCCGCGCGAACTCGCCCAGCAGGATCTTCTCCGAGAGCGGATCCTCGATGAACTTCTGGATCGACCGCTTGAGCGGCCGGGCCCCGTACGCTTCGTCGTACCCGTGCTTCACGAGCAGCTCGGTCGCCGAATCCGTGAGCTTGATCGTGAGCTCGTCCTCGGCCAGCCGCTTCCGCACATCCTTGAGCAGGATCGAGACGATCTGCGAAATGTGCTCGCGGTTGAGCGGGTGGAAGACGATGACGTCGTCGAGCCGGTTCAGGAACTCCGGATTGAAGACGATCTTCAGCTCCTCCTTCACCTTCTCCTGCATCCGTTCGAAGTTCGTCGTCGCTTCGCCGGTGGTGAAGCCAAGACCCTTGCCCTTGGTGATGTCCCGAGCGCCGACGTTCGACGTCATGATGACGACCGTGTTCTTGAAGTCGATCTGCCGGCCGTAGTTGTCGGTCAGGTGGCCTTCATCCAGCACCTGCAGCAGGATGTTGAACACGTCCGGGTGCGCCTTCTCGATCTCGTCGAGGAGGATGACCGAGTAGGGCTTCCGGCGGATCGCCTTCGTGAGCGTGCCGGAATCTTCGTAGCCCACGTAGCCCGGAGGGGCACCGATAAGCCGCGAGACAGAGAACTTCTCCATGTATTCGCTCATGTCCACGCGAATCAGCGCGGACGAGTCGGCGAACAGGAACTTGGCCAGCGAGCGGGCGAGCTCCGTCTTGCCGACCCCGGTCGGGCCGCTGAAGATGAACGAGCCGATCGGCCGGTTGGGATCCTTGAGGCCCGCACGGCTCCGCCGGATGGACCGGCTGATCGCCTTGATGGCCTCGTCCTGCCCGATCACGTTCTTGTGCAGCTCGTCTTCCATCCGCAGCAGGCGCGCGGTCTCCGCCTCCTGAAGACGCGTGACGGGAATGCCCGTCCAGCGGCTCACGATGAAGGCGATCTCCTCCTCGCCCAGCACGGGCCGATGCGACTGTCGCCGCTGCTCCCACTCCTCCTGCTTCTTGCGGATTTCGCCCTGGATCTCCCGCTCCTTGTCGCGGAGCGCGGCCGCCTTCTCGAAGTTCTGGTCGCGGACGGACGCTTCCTTGTCCAGGTTGACCTTCTCGAGGTCGGCCTTGAGCGCCGCCACTTCCGGCGGCGGAGCCTGAGCCGCGAGACGAGCGCGCGCGCCCGCTTCGTCGATCACGTCGATCGCCTTGTCGGGCAGGAAGCGGTCGGTGATGTAGCGCTCCGACTGCTTGGCCGCGAGCAGGAGCGTGCTGTCGGGGATCGTCACCTTGTGGTGATCCTCGTACTTCTTGCGGAGCCCCTTGAGGATCTCGACCGTCTCCTCGATGGAGGGGGGATCGACGACGACCGTCTGGAAGCGACGCTCGAGCGCGCCGTCCTTCTCGATGTACTTGCGATACTCGTTGAGCGTGGACGCGCCCACGCACTGCAGCTCGCCGCGAGCCAACGCCGGCTTCAGCATGTTGGAAGCGTCGATCGCCCCTTCGGCCGCACCCGCACCGACGAGCGTGTGGAGCTCGTCGATGAACAGGATGATGTTCTTGTTCTGCGCGATCTCGTTCATCACCGCCTTGAGCCGCTCCTCGAACTGGCCGCGGTACTTCGTGCCGGCGATGACCGCCGCCATGTCGAGCGAGAGCACGCGATTGTCGCGGAGTGACTCCGGGCACTCGCCGTTGGCGATGAGCTGGGCCAATCCTTCGACGATGGCCGTCTTCCCGACCCCAGGCTCACCAATGAGTACTGGGTTGTTCTTCTTGCGGCGCGTGAGCACTTCCATCACGCGCTCGATCTCCTTGGCGCGCCCGATCGTTGGATCGAGCTGCCCCTCGGCGGCGAGCTGCGTCAGGTCGCGGCAGAAATGATCGAGGGCTGGCGTCTTGGATTTCTTTTCGCCCTTGGGAGCGGCCGGAGTCGGCTGCGCACCGGCCGACGCCTGCGCGCCACCCTGCTGTTGCGGCATCTCCGTGCCGAGGATGCGTAGCGTCTCGGCGCGCGCCGCCTCGAGATTGACCCCCGCGTCGGTCAGCACCTGCGCGGCGATCCCCTTCTCTTCACGGAGCAGCCCCAGGAGGAGATGCTCGGTCCCGACGTACGAATGACTGAGCTCGCGCGCTTCGCTCATGGCGAGCTCGAGCACCTTCTTCGCCCGACTCGTATACGGCAAGTCGGGTCCAGTCGTCTGGGCAGCTTTGCCCTTCTTGACCGTCTCCTCGATCTTCTGCTGGATTTCGTCCAGTTCGACCGAGAGGTTCTGGAGCACGGTGGCGGCGACGCCCTCGCCCTCTCGAATGAGGCCAAGGAGGATGTGCTCCGTCCCCACGTA
>JALYXJ010000155.1 GCA_030947165.1 Gemmatimonadota bacterium | reverse complement strand
GCTGTCGGCTCGAGCTGTCTGCTGACTGCTGTCGCCGTGACTCCATGCGGAACCGAGCACGGGTGCCGAGGGGCTGGAATGGAACGAGAAGCGTCACCGCAACCGCCGTCCGCCTTCACTCCGGCCGCTGACAGCTGACCGCTCGAGTCGACAGCTCAAGCCGTCGCCCCTGCACCGAGCGCCAGCGAGCGATCCCGGATCTCCCGCTGCACCCGAGCTATGAACTCATCTACCCCCACCGGCGCCGGCTTCTGTCCCTCCCCCGCGCCGCGCGTGTTGACCGCCACCTGATCCGACTCCGCCTCTCGCCGCCCGACCACGCACATGTACGGGACCTTCATGCGGGCCCCTTCGGCAACGCGGTACTTCAGCGTCTCGCTCCGCGCGTCGAGATGCGCACGAATGCCCGCGGCATTCATGCGCTCCACGATTTTCGCCGCCACATCGCCCTGTTCTTCCGAGATCGGCAGCACGCGCACCTGCTCGGGCGCGAGCCAGGTGGGAAAGGCGCCGGCAAAGTGCTCGATGAGGATGGCGATGAACCGCTCGAACGAGCCGCTCACGGCGCGGTGGATGATCACCGGCCGGTGGTTCGCATTGTCCTGCCCGACGTACTGCAGGTCGAAGTTCTCCGGGTTCGCGTAGTCGAGCTGGATCGTGCCGAGCTGCCAGGCGCGCCCGAGCGAATCGGTCACGTCGAAGTCGATCTTGGGGCCATAGAATGCG
This sequence comes from Gemmatimonadota bacterium, assembly GCA_030947165.1. The sequence goes on along the minus strand of JALYXJ010000155.1, from coordinate 1,376 downwards.
CCGTCGCCCTCCTTCATCTCGTACGGCATCCCGGTCGCCTCGAGCGCGCGGCGGAGACCGTCCTCGGCGCGGTCCCACATGCCGTCGTCGCCGATGCGCTGCTCCGGACGCGTCGCGAACTTGAGCGTCGCCTCCAGGCCGAAGGCGCGATAGTGGCCCAGGATGAACTCGAGCAGGAAGCGCACCTCCGGCGCGATCTGGTCCTCGCGAAGGAACACGTGACAGTCGTCCTGCGCGAACTGACGCACGCGGGTCAGCCCCGACAGCGCGCCCGTCAGCTCGTTGCGATGCAGCACGTCGAACGTCACGAGCCGCAGCGGCAGCTCGCGGTACGAGTGCTTGCCCGAGAGATAGTAGACGTAGTGCGACGGGCAGTTCATCGGCTTGAGCGACATGTCGTGCTCGTTGCTCTCCTTGTCGAGCACGAGGAACATGTTCTCGCGGTACTTGCCCCAATGGCCCGACTGCTCCCACAGCGACTTGTTGTAGAGCAGCGGCGTCTTCACTTCGTGAAAGTCGGCGCGCTGCCGCTCGCGCACGAAGTCCACGAGGGTGTTGTACAGGATCGTGCCGCGCGGCGTCCAGAAGGCCGCACCCGGCGACACCGGATGGAACTGGAACAGATCGAGCTCGCGGCCGAGCTTGCGATGGTCGCGCTTCTTCGCTTCCTCGATGCGGAAGAGGTACTGCTCCAGCTCGTCCTTCTTGAAGAACGCCGTGCCGTAGATGCGCTGCAGCATCTGGCGCTTCTCGTCGCCACGCCAGTACGCGCCCGCCGTGTGCAGGAGCTTGAAGTGCTTCAGCCGCCCGGTGTCGGGCACGTGCGGACCGCGACACAGGTCGACGAACGGACCATCCGTGTAGGTGGAGATGATCTCGTTGGGGTCGGTGAAGTCGTCGAGCCGCTCGAGCTTGAGCGGGTCGTCGGTGAAGCGCTTCCGCGCTTCCGTCATGCCGACCTCCTCGCGCACGAACGGATACTTTTCCGCCACCACCTTCCGCATCTCGGCCTCGAACTTCTCGAGGTCGTCGGGGGTGAAGGGGGTCCGGACCTCGAAGTCGTAGTAGAAGCCGTCGTCGATCGCCGGTCCGAAGCCGATCTTCGCGTCGGGGCGCAGCCGCCGCACGGCCGTGGCGAGCACGTGGGCCGCCGAATGCCGCAGCACAGCCAGCGCTGGCGCGTCGCGCTCCGTGAGGACCCGAAAGGCGCCGCCCTTCCGCAGGGGCGTCATCAGGTCCTGGATCTCGCCGTCCACCGACACCGCCACGGCTGCGTTGAGCAGCCGCTCGCCGATCGAGCGCACGACGTCCGCCGGCAGCGTGCCGGCAGCCACGGTGCGCGTGGCGCCATCGGGGAGCACCAGCGTGAGCTCGGC
>JALYXJ010000142.1 GCA_030947165.1 Gemmatimonadota bacterium | reverse complement strand
ACGCGTCGACGCTGGTGGTGCCGATGAGCACCGGGTAGCCCAGGTCGTGCAGGCGGCGCGTCTCCTCGACGATGGCGTTGTACTTCTCGCGCCGCGTCTTGAAGACGTAGTCCTGCCGGTCGTCGCGAATGACCGCCTGGTTGGTGGGGATGACCGCCACCTCCAGCTTGTAGATCTCGTAGAACTCCGTCTCTTCCGTCTCGGCCGTGCCGGTCATGCCGGCCAGCTTTTCGTACATGCGGAAGTAGTTCTGGATGGTGATCGTCGCCATCGTCTGCGTCTCACCCTTCACGCGGACGCCTTCCTTGGCCTCGACCGCCTGGTGCAGCCCCTCGCTCCAGCGGCGGCCCGGCATCGTGCGGCCGGTGAACTCGTCGACGATCAGCACCTCGCCTTCCTGCACGACGTAGTTCACGTCCTTCTCGTAGAGCGCGTGCGCGCGCAGGAGTTGGTGCACGATGTTCAGGCGCTCGCTCTTGCTCGCGTACTCGATCTCCAGCTCGCGCCGCGCGGCGATCTTCTGGTCCGCCGACAGGTCGTGGGCGTGGTCGATGCGATGCACGGCCTCGCTGAGGTCGGGCAGCACGAAGGCGTCGTGATCCGACGGCGACATGAAGTCCACGCCGCGGTCCGTCAGGTGCACCGAATGGCCCTTCTCGTCGAGCACGAAGAGGAGGTCCTCCTCGATGTCGCGGTAGCTCTGCTTCGCGGGCGGCAGCTTGCGGTCGGCGAGGTGCTCGAGCTCCATCTTCTGCACGAGCTGCTTGTTGCCCTGCTCGTTGAGCAGCTTGAGCAGACGGCGGTTCTTGGGATGTCCGAGCTGCGCCTGGTACAGCTTGGTCGACGCCGCCTGGGTGTTCCCTGCCTCGAGCTCGCGCTCCGCGTCGGCGACGAGCACGTTCACGAGCTCCATCTGCTTGCGCGCGAGGCGCGAGACGGCGGTGTTGTGCTCGAAGTACTGCGCGTCGCCTTCGTTGCCGACCGGACCCGAGATGATCAGCGGGGTACGCGCCTCGTCGATGAGCACGGAGTCGACCTCGTCGACCATGGCGAACACGTGGCTCCGCTGCACGCGCTGGTCGTTGGACACGACCATGTTGTCGCGCAGATAGTCGAAGCCAAACTCGTTGTTGGTGCCGTAGGTGATGTCGGCGAGGTACGCCGCGCGGCGGTCCGGCGTGCCCGCCTCGGTGTCGTCGAGGCAGCCGACGGTGAGGCCGAGGTAGGTGTAGAGGTGCCCCATCCACTGCGAGTCGCGGCGGGCGAGGTACGAGTTGACCGTCACCAGGTGCGCGCCCTTGCCGGGCAGGGCGTTCAGGTAGAGCGGCAGGGTCGCGACGAGCGTCTTGCCTTCGCCGGTCGCCATCTCGGCGATCTTCCCGAAATGGAGCTGGATGCCGCCCATGAGCTGGACATCGTACGGCACCATGTTCCACTCGGTGTCACGCCCCGTGACGTTGACCGTCGTGCCGACGAGCCGACGCGAGGCTTCGCGCACGGTGGCGAAGGCCTCCGGCAGGATCTCGTCGAGCGTTTCGGCGATCGTACGCCGGAGCTGACCTTCCACCCCGCCGCTGCCGTCCAGGCCGCTCAGCTCGTTGTCGAGCCGCTCGCGCTCCGTGGCCTCGGTGGCGCTGCGCTTCTGCTCGCGGAGCTCGGCCGCCTTGGCCTCGAGCGCATCGGTGCGCTCGTGCAGGAGACCGCGAAACTTTGTCGTCTGTCCACGGATCTCCGCTTCGCTGGCCGTCGCGAGGCGCTCCTCGTGCTCGTGAATCGCATCGAGGATGGGCTGGAGCCGTTTCCGGTCTCGCTGGTGGCGAGTCCCGAGAAACCCCGTCAGTACGCGTTTGAACATGCAGTCCTCTTACTTATAGAGCCGGTGCTCCGCGATGTAGTCCGCGACGGCGTCCGGCACGAATCCTCGAATGGTGCGCCCGTCGGCGACCCGGGCACGTAGCTCGGTGGACGAGATGTCCACGCGTCGCGTCTCAAGCAGTTGCACGCCCGCCCGAGGGCCGACGTCCGGCATCACATCCCCACCGCGAACGAGCACGGCGATCGCTGCCAGGCTCAGAATCCGCTGCGGGTCCCGCCACTGATCGAAGAGGGCGAAGGCGTCGGCCCCGAGGAGCAGAAACCGCTCCGCCCCGGGCGACGCCGCGGCGAGCGCCGCCAGCGTGTCAACCGTAAAAGATAACCCGGCCCGATCGATTTCCGTCCCGTCCGCCACGAAGCCCGGGACGCCCGCCACGAGTCGCTGGGTCATCGCCAGCCGCTGGGCGGGCGTCGCGCTCGTGCGGCCGACCTTGAATGGCTGGGCCGCCGCGGGCACGAACCGCACCTCGTCGAGCCGGAGCGCCTCCGCCGCATCGATCACGGGGAGCAGATGCCCCAGGTGCGGCGGATCGAAGCTTCCACCGAAGATCCCGAGGCGCACGCCTAGCGCGTCGGCGGCGTCGCCGGAGCCGGGGGCGCGGCGGTGGACGGAGGGGGGCCGGTGGTCGAGGGCGGCGCGTTGGACGGCGTCGACGCCACGGGCGAGATAGGCGTGGCAATGCCCGCGCAGGCGACGCCAACGTCGGCGTCGTTGGGGTAGCTCTTCCGCAGCAGCGCGCACGCGTCGGCCGCGTCTTCCTTGTACCGGATCGCCTTGTACGAATCGACCAGCCGCAGTTGCGCGAGTCGCGCCGTGGGCGCGTTGGGGTACCGGTTGAGGACGTCCTTGAAGTAGATGATCCCCGAGTCGTACCCGCCCCGCCGGAAGTAATACATTCCCGACAGGTAGTTCTTCTGGGCGAACATCTCCTCCAGATCGAACAGCTCCTTCTTGGCGACCGGAATCAGCGGCGACTGCGGGTAGAGCCCAAGCAGGCTGTTGTACGCCGCGAGCGCGCTCTCCCCATAGGTGGGATCGAGGGTCGGCTTCCGCCACAGCTTGCGGTACGAGCGCGCGCCCTCGAGCGCGGCATCGTCCGCGAGCGTGTCGTCCGGGAAGCTCTCGTACAGATGGGAAAAGCTGGCCGCGGCCAACACCCACTCGTCGCGGTTCTGGTGGGCCTTCGCCAGATACCAGTGCGCCCGCGGCAGCAATGTGTCGCGCGCCGCCAGATCCGTCGTCAGCTTCTCGAGAGCGGTCACGGCATTATCCCACCGGCCATGGGCGTACTCGTCCATGGCGGCGCGGTAAAGCGCCTCGTTGGTCGGATAGTTGGTGACCTGGAATTCAGGGTGGCAGGCCGCTGCCATGAGAAGCAGCACGGCGACCAACGCCCGGCGAGAAGAGAGCATATCGGGGAAAGATACCCGCAGAGGAGCCATCAGTTCGGGGCCAGCCAGCGAAAGATACACCCGCCGGCGCCGCCAGCCCACCTTCGGGTTCAACCGGGCTGCGGAGGACCGAGCCATCACGTCGCGTGCGCCGGAGCGGGGCGCGCGCGCGGTGTGCGCGGGGCCATCATCGCGGTGCCGACGTACTTGCGAAAGTGTGCGATCGTGCGAGCGAGCCCGTCCCTGACGTGCACGGCTGGCTCCCAGCCCAGTCTGGTCCGCGCGCGCGTGATGTCGGGCTGCCGTACCTTGGGGTCGTCCACCGGGAGCGGCTCGTACACGATGGGGGTCTTGGCGCCGGTGAGCTCCACCACGAGCTCGGCCAGCTCCTTCACGGTGTACTCGTCGGGATTGCCGATGTTGATGGGCTCGCTGTCACCGCGCATAAACAACCGGTAGATGCCTTCCACCTCGTCGGACACGTAACAGAAGCTGCGCGTCTGCGACCCATCGCCGTAGACGGTGAGCGGCTCGCCACTCAACGCCTGCACGATGAAGTTCGAGACCACGCGTCCGTCGCGTGGGCGCATGCGGGGCCCGTAGGTGTTGAAGATCCGGACGATACGCGTGTCGAGCCCGTGATACCGGTGATACGCCATCGTGATCGCCTCGGAGAACCGCTTCGCTTCGTCATAGACACCGCGCGGGCCTACGGGGTTTACGTTCCCCCAGTACGACTCCGTCTGCGGGTGCACGAGGGGATCGCCGTACACCTCGGACGTGGAGGCCATGAAGAATCGCGCGCGATTGGCCAGCGCGATCCCGAGCGCGTTGTGCGTACCGAGGGAACCGACCTTGAGCGTCTCGATCGGCAGCTCCAGATAGTCGATCGGACTGGCCGGCGAGGCGAAGTGCAACACGCCGTCGAGTCGTCCCGGAATCTCGGTGTAGGTGGAGATGTCGTGCCGGACGAGCCGAAATCGTTCGTCATTCGCCAGGTGGACGACGTTGTCCGGGTGCCCAGTCACGAAGTTGTCCAACCCAACGACCTCGTGGCCGTCGGCGAGGAACCGGTCGCAGAGGTGCGAGCCGAGAAACCCGGCGGCGCCCGTGATGAGCACCCTCATGCGACGGTGCCTCGACCGATGGAATCGTACGCGAAGCCCAGACCGCGCATCTTGGCGGCGTCGTAGAGATTTCGACCGTCCACCACTGTGGGCGTCTTGAGCGTGCGACGCATGCGCTCGAAGTCGGCGTGGCGATACTCGTTCCATTCCGTGATCACGACGAGCGCGTCGGCGCCTTCCAGCGCCGCATACCCGTTCGGCGCGTATCGGATGCGCTTGCCCAGCCGCCGCTCCGTCTCGGGCATCGCCACGGGATCGTGGGCCACGACCTCCGCGCCGGCGGCCAGCAGCTCGTCGATCAACACCAGCGAGGGCGCCTCGCGCATGTCGTCCGTGTTCGGCTTGAACGACAGTCCCCACAGGGCGATCCGCTTGCCCTTCACCCCGCCGCTCAGCGCGACCAGCTTCTGGAAGAGGCGGTGCTTCTGCGCCTCATTGGTCTCCTCCACCGCGGAGAGAACTCGGAGCGGCAGGCCTCGCTCCTCGGCGGTGCGCACGAGCGCCTTGACGTCCTTGGGGAAGCACGAGCCGCCGTAACCAGGGCCCGGAAAGAGAAACGCCGGTCCGATGCGGCCGTCGGTGCCGATCCCCAACCGCACATGATCCACGTCCGCCCCGACGCACTCGCACAGCGCGGCGATCTCGTTCATGAACGAGATGCGCGTCGCGAGCATCGCGTTCGCCGCGTACTTGGTCATCTCCGCCGAAGGGATGTCCATGAAGATGATCGGATTGCCCGTGCGCACGAATGGCGCGTACAGCTCTCCCATCACCTCGCGCGCACGCTCGCTTGTCACGCCGATCACGACCCGGTCCGGGCGCATGAAGTCGTCGATGGCTGCCCCTTCCTTGAGGAACTCGGGGTTGCTGCACATGTGGAAGGGGTATGCCGCGTGCTTGCCGACGACCTCGGCCACCTTGCTGGCTGTCCCCACGGGTACGGTGGACTTGGTGACGATCACGAGCTCGCGACGCATGTGGCGGCCGACCTGTTCGGCAACCGCGAGCACGTGCTGCAGATCCGCCGATCCATCATCGTCCGGGGGGGTGCCGACCGCGATGAAGACGACGTCGGCCGAGGCGACCGCCGCCGGAATGTCCGTCGTGAAGGTCAGCCGCTGCTGCGTGACGTTCCGTTCGACGTACTCGTGCAGGCCGGGCTCATAGATCGGCAGCACGCTCTTCCGCAGGCCGGCGATCTTCTTCGTGTCGACGTCGGCACACGTCACCGTGTTGCCGGTTTCGGCGAGACATGCTCCCACCACGAGCCCGACGTACCCCGTAC
>JALYXJ010000478.1 GCA_030947165.1 Gemmatimonadota bacterium | reverse complement strand
CCCACGCCGAGGAGGACGCCGCCCACCCCGAGCTTCTTCGCGGTCGCCGGCCTTGCCAACGGCGCTGCACCCGCGGCGGCTGACGTCGAATCGGCGGATGCCGTCGAGGGCTCCACCCAGGCGCCGTTCATGTCCACCGCGACGTTGGTGCTGTCCAACGGTGCCGTCGCCGCGCGCTCCGCCGCCTTCTTCTCCATCATCGCCTCACGAGCCGACGGCAGATACGTCGTCGCCATGGCCATGTAAGTGAGGCCAATGGCCAGCGCCTGATACCCCCGACCTCCACGCCCGCCAGAGCCCAGAAATATCGCTCGTCCGACACCCCAACCGACGAGGATGGCGACGATGCCTATCTCGTAGCCCGTCGCCGCACGGATGGCGTAGTACACGATCGAGCCCGCCACGGCTGCGAGGAGGCCGAACGCTGACGCACGCAGCACACGACCGCCTTTGCCGGCGCTACCGAGGCTCGACTCGAGCTTTCCGCGACAGCGTGCGCACAGGACGCCGCCGCCTGCCTCGTAGTAGACGCTCTGGATCGACTGGCTGCACATCGCGCAGCTCATCGCCGCAGGGGGACCTTGGTGGTGCGGTGCGTCGAACTGAAGGGGTGCTACGTCGAGCGACGGGAGGGCGTTGCCGTCGGTGGCCATGGGAGGGCGGGAGAGGGAGGGAGGGCGCGCTCATCCGCCGCGCCGCAAGCAGCCGCTACTGTAGGGAGACGATTCCTTCGCGGGGCCGAAACACCGTGGCGCAATCGCCGGGACCATTGCCCGGGAAAGCACCACTGGGGATAGTTCGACACCATGACCCTACCCCGCACAGTCGGCACCCTGCACCTCGATACGATTGACGTCCCTGCCCCGACCCGCCCCCCGGTGCTCTGCCTGCACGGGCTGTTCGTCGGCGGTTGGGTGTTCGAGCGGCTGCTGCCTCTCCTCGCTGGCCGAGGGTACCCGACGGCCGCGCTCACCTTTCGCGGGCGTGCGCCATCGGCGCCGGTGCCGGAGCTGGGACGAGTCGGCATCGGCGACTATGTCACGGACGCCGCAGACGCAGTGCGCGCGCTCGGACGACCGATCGTCATCGGACACTCCCTCGGCGGGCTGGTGGCGCAGCTGCTCGCGGCGCAGGGGCTCGTTCGCGCCGCGGTGTTGATCGATGCGGCGCCGCCGCGCGGGATCGCGGTGCTCACCAAGCCCTTGCTGGCACGGATGACGCGCTACCTGCCCGCGCTCCTCGCATCGCGTCCCTTCCTGCCACGAGCCGCGGACCTGGATGCGCTCGTCCTCAACCGCGTGCCGGCCGCCGACCGCGCCGCCGCCCGCGAGCGATTCGTGGCTGACAGCGGACGCGCCGCGCGCCAGGCCGCGCTCGGAACGTACGCGGTCCCGAAGCGGTCGGTGCGCGTTCCGCTGCTCGTAGTGAGCGGGGAGGCCGACCGCTTCATTCCGCTCGCCGTCGCGCGCAAGATCGCGCGGCGCTACGACGCGCCACTCCTCGTGGCGCGCGGGCACGGCCACTTTCTGTTCGCGGAGCCCGGCTGGGAAGAGCAGGTCCGCGTCGTGCTGGATTGGCTGGATGCACTTCCCGCCGGCGAACCGGCCGCGTCGGCTGCGGATTAGCTTGCAGGCGACCCCCCCCACAGCCACGGTGCGTGTCATGTCCGATCGACAGATCGCCGCCAAGAGCTACGCCCACCCCGAGTCGCTGGTGAGCACGGAATGGCTTGCCGCGCATCTCGACGATCCCACCGTCCGGGTGCTGGAGAGCAATGAAGACGTACTGCTCTACGACATGGGCCACATCCCGGGCGCGCAGAAGATCGACTGGCACGCCGACCTGAATGACGCGGTGCAGCGCGACTACATCGGACGCGAGCAGTTCCAGGCGCTGGTCCGCCGGCTCGGCATCGACGACTCCACGACGGTCGTGTTCTATGGCGACAAGAACAACTGGTGGGCGACGTACGCGCTCTGGGTATTCCAGCTGTTCGGCTTCACCAACACGAAGATCCTTGACGGCGGCCGGGCGAAGTGGGAGGCCGAGAACCGCGACATGACCGCCAACGTCGGCGCACCGAAGCCGTCCCAGTACAAGGCCGCCGAGCGAGACGACCGACAGATCCGCGCGTTCATGCCCGAGGTGCGCGACCATGTGAAGGCGAAGGGCAAGCTCATCGATGTGCGCTCGCCTGATGAGTTCACGGGCAAGAAGCTGCACATGCCCGATTACCCGCAGGAGGGAGCGATGCGCGGCGGCCATATCCCGGGCGCCAAGAGCGTGCCCTGGGCCCGCGCCGCCAACGCGGACGCCACGTTCAAGAGCGCTGCTGACCTGCGCGCCATCTATGAGAGTGAGGCCGGTCTCACGAGCACGGATGACGTGGTGGCGTATTGCCGAATCGGCGAGCGGTCGTCGCACACCTGGTTCGTGCTCCGCTACCTGCTCGGCTACGACAGGGTGCGCAACTACGACGGAAGCTGGACGGAATGGGGCAACGCCGTGCGCGCACCGATCGAGCGATGACAGCGGCGAAGCGGCCTCCGAACGCTGTACGCGCCACGTGGGCGGGTGGCTATCGGTTCGACACCGGACGGCCCGGCGGGCCGGTGGCGCCCATCGACGGAGACGGCGAGACGGGTCAGTCGCCGCCCGACGCGCTCCTCAGCGCGCTCGCCGCCTGCTCCGGAATCGACGTGGTGGATATTCTCGCCAAGCGGCGTACGCCCGTGGAGAAGCTGACGATCGACGTGGCGGGTGAGCGACGGGAAGACATTCCGCGCCGCTTCGTGCACCTGACGCTGACGTACAACCTGGAGGGCGCCGGAGTGGAGGCGGTCCACGCGGAGCGCGCCGTGTCGCTCGCCTTCGAGAAGTATTGCTCGGTGGCCGCATCGCTCGCGCCGGACATCGTGGCGGAGACGATCGTCGTCGTCAACGGGGTGCGCGGCACGCCGGTGCGTCAGCGGATTGCCGGGTGAGGTGCAGGTCCTTCGCTGCGCTCAGGACGACAACGTGACGTGCAGGTTCTGCTCAGGACGACAACGACGATCGTTAGCCCTCGGAGCTCTTGCTGACCTTCTGCCAACAGCCGCAGCCCTGATCCTTCAGGCTCACCGCGAGTCGCTCACGCAGCGTCTCCGGCGCTCCCAGCTCCACGCGCAACCGCGCGACCGCCTCGAGAAAGCAGGACTGATACACTTCGTACTGCTGGCACTTCGGGCAGGCCGCCATGTGACTGCGGAGCCGCTGCGCCCCTTCCGGTGTGATCTGGTCGTCGAGGTAGTCCCAGAGGTGGCGCAGCACCTCAGCGCAGGTGGACGACAGCCCCATCTCCTCGAGCTGCGTCCGCGCCGGTGCGCTCATCGCGCCCCTCCCGCCGAGGCCGGAGTGAAGCCGAGATCTTCGGCGACAGTGAGCAGCTTTTCCTGAAGCAGCCGCCGGCCGCGGAACAGGCGCGAGCGCACGGTGCCGATCGGCACGCCCATCACTTCGGCGGCCGACTCGTATGTGAGGTCTTCGACGTCCACGAGAATCACCGCCGAGCGGAACGGCTCGGCCAGTTCGTCGAGCGCATCGCGAAGCGCCGGTGCGAGGTCGAGTCGGGCATAGATGTCATCATACCCTTTCTCGCGCGCCGCTGCATAGACCGACCCCGCCGCGACGGCATCCTGCTCGCCATCCTCGAGGTCCACGGTCGGCCGCTGCCGTTCGCGCGAGCGCAGGAACACGTTGCGACAGATCGTGAACAGCCAGCGCCGACAGTCGGTGCCGGGAATGAAGGTGTGCCAGGAGCGGTAGGCGCGGAGAAAGGTCTCCTGCACCACGTCGTCCGCATCCGATTCATCGCGCGTGAGCGAGAGGGCGAACCGATACACGTCGTCGAGCCAGGGAAGCGCATCCCGCTCGAACGCGACGTCGCGATCCGGATCGCCCGTGGCGATGGGACCCCCAATGTCGAACGCCACGGCCGAGCCGCCGGACGCAGGTCCGGGAGCATGGGCAGTGGCGATGTCGGCCGTCATCATTTGTGGCCTCTATTAGTTGACTGGTAAACTTTACACTGATTGAACCGAATCCGCAAGTGGGCAATGGTGACAGGAGCTGACCCGGGGACGAGACGCGCAGGAATCGGGGAGGATTGGGCGATGCCGCCCGCTATGTTGCGTCGATGCGCGCCCGCCTGATCGCCGCCTTCGCCGCGGTTTACCTCGTCTGGGGATCCACCTACCTCGCCATTCGCTACGCGGTGGCGACGCTCCCACCGCTGCTCATGGCGGGAGCACGCTTCGTGATCGCCGGGGCCATCCTGCTGCTCTGGGCGCGGCTACGTGGTAATAGGCGGCCGAGCAGGGCGGATTGGATCACCGGGCTGGTCAGTGGCGCCCTGCTGCTGCTGGGGGGCAATGGGGCGGTCGTCTGGGCGGAGCAGCGTGTCCCATCCGGCATCGCCGCACTGCTCGTGGCCGTAGTGCCGCTCTGGATGGTGCTCCTCGACTGGCTGCGGCCGGGCGGCCGGCGGCCAGCCTTGCCGGTATTCGGGGGCCTTGGGCTCGGTCTGGTGGGGCTCGGTCTGCTCGTGGGCCCCGACGTGTTGCACGGC
>JALYXJ010000079.1 GCA_030947165.1 Gemmatimonadota bacterium | reverse complement strand
GACCGGCGTCGACGGTCACGCGCGCGACGATACGCTCCAACCATCGCTTCACGACATCCGTTCGCGCCTGACGCAGCTCGCCGGCAAGATGCCTGGCGAGCCGGCTGGGCTCGGCAGATGACGTCGTGCTCGGGACCTGGTCGGACATAAGCTCCCTGGGTCGGCGGTCCGACTATGCAGTTTCCCGACCAGTCCGGTGCTGACTTCCAACGGACCTGCCCGCTACGCCGCCGGGCACTTACTCTTCATTGGCGCGGGGCTCCAGCGGCCTGCGCTGTCAGACCGTACTCATTGGGTCGCTATCCGCCCTCTTTCCTCCTCCACCCAGTACCGCCCGAATGATGCGTAGACTCCTGCTCGCTGTCGCTGCCTCGGCGCTTCTTCTGCCCGTCCCGCTTCGCACCGCCGGCGCGCAGAGCTTCCCGACCAGCGATCCGGTACTGCGCCGCATCTGGACAATGGGGATGGATAGCTCGCGGGTGATGGAGCTGTCGTCGACCCTGTTCGATTCCCTCGGTCCTCGGCTTCAGGGCGCGCCCGACACCAGGCGTGCGCAGGACTGGCTGGTGAGCATGTACCGGGCGTGGGGGATCGACGCCAGGAACGAGCAGTATGGCACCTGGCGCGGCTGGCGCCGCGGGTATTCGCACGTGGATCTCGTGAGCCCCCGCGTGCGCACCCTGGAGGCGACCATGGTGGGCTACAGCCCCGGCACCGGTGGGAAGGACGTGACAGCGGAGGCGATCATCCTGCCGAGGTTCGCCGACAGCACCGAGTTCGTGCGGTGGCTGCCGCAGGCGCGCGGGAAGCTCGTGCTCGTGAGCGCGCCGCTGCCGACCTGTCGCCCCACCGACGACTGGACGCAATTCGCGACGCCGGAGTCGCGCGAGCGGATGGACACGCTGCGGGCGCAGGTGCAACGCGAGTGGGGCGGCCGCAACGTGCGTGGTACCGGCTACAGCCTCGCGCTCGGCGGCGGTGAGCTGGGCGTGCGAATGGACAAAGCCGGGATCGCCGGCCTGCTCACGTCGCGGCCGAAGAACACGAGAGGCACACGAGAGATCTTCGAGACCTATAACACAGTCTCGCCCACGCTGTCGCTGAGCTGCGAAGACTACGGGCTCCTGTTCCGCCTCGCCGAGCGTGGCAACAAGCCGCAGGTGCGTATGAATCTCGACGCCCAGCTCCTGGGCGAGCAGCCGGTGTTCAATACGATCGCGGCGATTCCCGGCACCGAGAAGCCGAACGAGTACGTGATGCTGTCGGCGCACTTCGACTCGTGGGACGGCTCGAGTGGCGCCACCGACAACGGCACCGGCACGATGACGATGCTGGAGGCGATGCGGATCCTGAAGCAGGTCTATCCGCATCCCAGGCGCACCATTCTCGTCGCGCACTGGACTGGTGAGGAGGAGGGCGAGGTCGGGTCGAAGGCGTTCACCGAGGATCATCCCGAGGTGACGCGCGGTTTGCAGGCGCTGTTCAACCAGGACAATGGCACCGGACGCATCGTGCGCTTAGGCGCGGCCGGACTGCCTGATGCCGACGTGCACATTCGCCAGTGGCTCTCGCGTCTCCCGACGGAATACCAGACGCAGATCCAGTATGGCGGCGTCGGACTCCCGGCTGGCGGCGGGAGCGACGACTTCGCCTTCTCGTGCGCCGGCCTGCCGGCGTTCGGGCTCGGCGCCCTTGGCTGGGATTACGGGAATTACACCTGGCACACGGACCGCGACACGTACGACAAGGTCGTATTCGATGACCTCAAGTCGAACGCCACGCTGGCGGCCATGCTGGCGTATCTGGCGAGTGAGGATCCCACGCTGATCACGCGCGAGCGAGTGGATCTCGTGAAGGCGGCCGCCGAGGCACAGGCAAGAGCCGCGGTCACAACGCAGGGCGGGACCACGCAGCGCGGTGGCGGACGTGGGTTCCGATTCCCGACAACGTGGCCGGAGTGCGCCAAGGCACCAAGGTCTACTGAAGGGAGATTGAAGTAGCGATGACGTCGACTTTCCGGTCAGCGGCACTGTGGTTCGCGCTCGTCGCGTCGCCGCTCGCTGCGCAAACGCCCGTGGCGGCGTCCGCGAACGGCCCGCTGCAGCAGGCCGCACGCCTCGACAGTGAAGGGCGCACGGCCGACGCGCGCGCGATCTTCCAGCAGGTGCTCGACACCGTGTCGACTCCGGCCGCTCGCGCCGCCACCAATCGAGCGATGGCCATGTCGTACGCCTTCGACGGCGACTGCGCCAGGACCGTCGAGTACGAGGAGAAGGTGATCGAGTACTGGAAGACGCGTGAGCAGGCCGAGCCACAGAACGCGTTCTATCAGCAGGGAGAGATGGCGAACGAGGCGGCGCGAGTATGCATCGACGTCGGGCAGCTCGACGTCGCCGAACGGAGCTACCGCCGTGGCACCGAGCTCGGTCTGCAGGAGCCCGAGCCGAAGACGCATCCGAAGTCTCTATGGGACTATCGTCTCGCGCATGCCCTCGCTCGGCTCGCCGCGCGTCGTGGCGATGCGGCCGAGGCCAGGCGGCAGGCGGCGGAGGCGCGGCGCATTCTCGACGCCGATCCGAAGATGGCCGCGGCGCAGGAGCGCTTCTACCCATACCTCACGGGATACGTCGCGCTCTACACGAACGATCTCGGCACCGCCGAGGCCGACCTGACGAAGGCGCTCGCGATTCAGGGGAACCAGAATGATCCCTTCATGCACGTGCTGCTCGCCATGACGTACGAGAAGATGGGACAGGCGGACAGGGCGAAAGTGCTCTACGAGAAGGCGTACACCGTGGCGACGGCCCACAATCCGCCGTCGGCGTTCGCGCGGCCGTACGCACGGACGAAGCTCGGCAGCTGAAGGTGGTGGCGCGGAGCTGGCCGACGGAGTGAACGATCGTGGAACGCTACTCGCACCTCGACGGTAATTCCGGAGTTACGTACTATGAGTGCGGTGCCCTCCCGTTCTGGAGATCCCGATAGCCTGTGCGCACCTATCATCCGATGTCGCGCGCCCTCGTGGCGCTGCCGTTCTCCGCAATGCTGCCCCACACATGGCGTGAGGACCTACTTGCTCCACGGCGGCTTCACCCCGTTCGCCCGCGCGTACGCGATGAGCTGCCCGAGATGCTCGTGCTGATCGCCCGTCATCCCGAACGCCGCTTGGGCGAGTGACACCCCCCACGGCTTGTAGTTCCCGGTGAGCGTCGCGGGATCCGCCGCAACGAGCTGCGCCCGCCCGTACGCCCATGACTTGTTCAGCTCGTCGAGCATCGCCTGCTTGCCGGCGACCTTCTCGAGCTTCGGCAGCGACTCGCGCGGAGAGGCGTAGTCGGCGTGCGGCTTGGCAGCCACGGACTGCGGCAGGTAGTAGTACCACTCGCCGGCGAGATGGCCCAGCACCTCGCCGACCGAGCGCACGCCGGCCTGCGGACGCCAGCTGTACTTGTTCTCCGGGATCGCCGTCGCCAGCGCCATCACCTTCGCGTGCAGCGAATCCATGTCCATCAGATACTGCTGGCGGAGGAATGCGGCGGACTTGGCGTCCATCGCGTCCTGCGCATGCGCGGCGCGCGACGGGGCGACGATCGCCATCGCGGCGGCGAGCGACAGCGCGAACGCAATGGGATGGCGGTGCATGTGACGGCGGGACATGAGGCGCTCCGTGTAGTGGGAATCGCCAATACTACTCGCCTCCAGTTTGCTCCGCGACAGCCCTGGGACGAGGCGAACCGGCGGATCCGCTACCCGCTACTTGGCGCGCGTCGCCAGTGGCGCGAGGTACTGCTTGGCGATCATCATGTGCACGCCCACGTTGCCGTCCACGAGCTGCGTGATGCGCAGGTCCGCCGCCATCGACGCGGCTTGATACGCCTGCGTCTGTGTGATCCCCCTCTTCTCCTGGAGGAGCTTCACCATCTCGCGCACCGCGGTCTTCGTCGCCGTCACGAGCGAGGTGTCCGTTCCCATCGCAATCCAGTGCGTCGGTGTTTCGGCGCGTGGCCATTCCAGCTTCATGTCCTTGCGCACGATCACCTGGATTCGGCCGCGCAGGTTGGTCTCGATGGCCGTTTGATCTACCTCGCCGTCCCCCTGCGCGGCATGGCCGTCACCCACCTCCAGCAGCGCGCCCTTCACGAACACGGGAATGTAGAGCGTCGAGCCGGCCGTCAATTCGCGGTTGTCGAGATTCCCCGCGTGCCGACCTGGCGGATTGCTGCTGACACGACCCAGCGCCGCGGCTGGAGCCACACCCATGGAGCCGAAGAACGGGCGGAGTGGAACGACGATGCCCGGCGCGACCTCGGCGCTCATCCTCTGCCGATCCATTCTGATCAGCGTGCTCACGCGGCCCCCCCCCTCGCCGCAGAGCTCGCGCACGAACCCGCTGCACCCGTTGTAGCCGTAGGCGATCGGCAGCGTGATGCGCTGGATGCGCACCTCCAGCACGTCACCTGAATCGGCGCCCTCGACGTAGATCGGCCCCGTGAGGATGTGACCCCCCGGTCCCTTGAGCGAGCCGGTGTCCTGCGCCACGATGTCGCGCAGGCTCTGCGGGATGTCTTCCGGCTTCACGCCGATCCGCTCGAGCCCCGCCGGCGTGTTGGTGAGCATCGTCTCGACATCGATGATGTCACCGGATCGCACGTGCAGCGCGGGCTTGGCCTCGGACCAGTAATAGCCGTAGGCGACCGTGGCTGGCGTTGCGGAGAGCTGATGAACGGTCTGAGATCCAGCTGACGCCACGGGAGAGAGCGACAGCAGCACCAGTGCGCCCGGGATGAGTCGCACACGTATCGAATGACGCATGGAGGCTACGGCCGCGACGGTCGCACGTACAGGACCTGAGGCGCCGTTGGGGTGTCCAGCGTCGTGATGCGCAGCGTGTCGCGCACAATCCGCCACTACCACCGCGCGTGGCCGCCAGGCAGCGGAGCGCCCTCGAGGAACACGGTATCTGCGTGGACTCGATACTTCATGGACTCCGGACGCAACGGAACGCGGAAGTGGAAGCGGCCGGAGTCCGCATAGGTCTCGACAGCGATCGCGTTCGCCAGGTTCGGCAACCTCGCGGCCGCTTGCTGCCCGACCAGACGCGCATACGGGTACGACCACTGGCCGGCCAGGCCGGCGCGGGATCGTGACGCGGAGGTGCGAGCGGCGGCGACCGTATCCGGACGCGAGCGCCACCACCGGAACAGTGAGTCTCCACGCACGGCGAAGTACGCCGTATCCTGGCTGTTGTCCGTCGTGGAACCCGGAGGGGCGAGCTGGGCGCGGATCAGGCGGTCCCCCTCCGTACGATATGCACCGTTCAAGGTCACCACGTACGCGAACTCGAGCTGATTGCCGGTCGCGAAGTTGAGTGTGTTGCCCATGCCGCTCGACGACGCTCTCGTCCCCTCCCAGTGCCCGAGCAGGGCACTCGAAGGCGTCGATTGGCCGGCTGCGGGAGTCGCGAGGAGATCGCAGAGGATTGTCAGGGCGACGGCATGCCACCGTGTGGTGAGCATCGCTCTAGCCCCGGGCCGCCAGGCGCATCGCGCCATATGGCGCGCGCTCCGGTCGCGACAGCATCGCGTTCGCCTCGTCGTCCCCGACGAACCGTTCGGCGACGGCGTCCCAAGTGAGCGGTCGACCGAGCTTCATGGCAATCCAGCTGAGAATGCAGGCCGCATTGCTCCGGTGCGCGATCGGCGCCGGCGCGAGCGGCGTGGTGCGTGACTTCACACACTCGAGCCAGTTCCGGTGGTGTGAAAGGCTGTGCGGCAGCTGCACCGTGACCCCCTTTGGATCGAGTAGGCGAGGATCGCTCGCGTCGAGTGGTTTGAGCGCGGTCGCGCGCGACGTCGGGTCGCTGGCCGTGGCGCTCTGGGCGTCGCGCGACACGAAGATCCAGCCATCGGCGCCGATGAACTTGATCCCGTTCGGGAGCTTGTCCGACACGGTCACGCGGACATCGCCCGGATACGTGAGCTCCACGTGATAGGCGCCGTGTACGTTCCAGATCTTGTTCGGCGGGAACTCCCCGCGCCCTTCGATCCTCGACGGACCCGTCAGCTCGGTGTTCATTCCCCAGTGGGCCGTGTCGAAGTGGTGCGCGCCCCACCCGGTGATCATGCCGAGACAGTACGACTCGTTGCGGAGCCACCCTGGGCGCGAGGTGACGTCGGGCATGCCGTCCGCACCGAGCTTCTGCGGGTGCACGCGCTGTTCGGTGTAGTAGACCTCGGGCGTGGGGCCCAGCCACATGTCGTAGTTCAGGTTGGCCGGCACGGGCTGCGGCGGATCGTCGGGCGCCGTGGGGTCGATCGGCAGTCCGATCTCCACGCGCCGCAGCTGCCCGACGCGGCCGCTGCGCACGAGCTCAACGGCCTTCCGGAACTGCTCGTTCGGACCCCACGAGCGCTGCTGACTTCCCACTTGAATGACGCGACCAGTTCGCACGACCGCCTCGCGCAACAGCACGCCCTCGGCGTGCGTCATCGTCATCGGCTTCTGGAGATAGACGTCCTTCCCCGCGTGAATCGCCGCGAGCGCGAGCTGCGCGTGCCAGTGATCGGGGGTGCTGATCGTCACCGCGTCCACATCCGAGCGCGCCAGCAGCTCTCGATAGTCGCCGTACACGCCGACGTCCGGGCTCGGCGCCTCGCGCGACGCGTAGAGCTGCTGCACTCTGACCTTGCCGCTCGCGGCGCGGCGTGAGTCGAGGTCGCAGACCGCCACCACGTCCGCGAGGCCGGAGCCAGCCACGCCGGGCATGTCGTGTCCCTGCGCGATACGCCCCGCCCCGATGTGACCCACGCGCACCCGATTGCTCGGCGTGTCAGCGCCGAGGAGTCGAGCGGGGATGATGAGCGGCGCAGCCACGACCGCTGCGGTCGCCGCCGTCTTCTGAATGAAGTCGCGGCGGGAGATGTGCTCGGGATGGAGCCGCTTCTGTCTCATGAGCAGGCCCGAAGGTGTGGGATCGAATATGCGCGCCTTCCCAGCGCGGCGCGAGGATTGCTCCGGATGACCCCGTCAACACTCACGCAACCCGTATCCGAGTCGCCTGTATAGATGTGGACCTTCGTCAAGATCCTCGCGGCCGTCGTCGTGTATGGCACAGCCATCGAGCCGCGGTTCGTCCTCACCGAGCGTGAGCCGGCCAGCATTCCCGCCCTCCCGCGCAGTTGGGAGGGCAAGGAGGTCGCCGTGTTCGCCGATCTCCAGGTCGGCATGTGGTGGGCCAATCGCGACGCAGCCCGCAAGGTCGTGCGCACGATCGTCGAGCTGAAGCCCGCCGTTACGCTCATCGCCGGCGATTTCGTCTATGACGCCGACCTGAGCGTGAATTCGCAGATGCAGGAGGTGCTCGGCCTGCTCCAGCCCATTCTCGACGCGAAGATCCCGACCTACGCCGTGCTCGGGAATCACGACTACGAGCTGATGAACGAGCATTCGGAGCAGGACAACCACGTGGCGCGGCGCGTGCGCTTCGCGCTCGATAGCGCCGGCATCCGCACGCTCGACAACAAGGCGATCGCTCTCTACCCGGCCGGCGCCGATTCCACGAGCGCGAACGCGCTCTGGCTCGTCGGCGTGGGCGACCACTGGGCCAAGAACGATCATCCCGACTCGGCGCTCACCAGCCTCCCGGCCGGCGCGGCGAGGATTGTCTTCATGCACGATCCTGACTCGTTCGTGTCCATTCGCGCCGGCGCGGCACCGGTCGCCGTCGCGGCGCACACCCACGGCATGCAGCTCGGGATCCCGTTCGTTTCCGACTGGATGTGGCGCACCTGGTTCAGCGATGCAGGCTCCGGGGTTGCGGGATGGCAGGATGGCTTCGGCAAGCCGGGCAATCATCTCTACATCAATCGCGGCATCGGCTTCAGTGTCCTCCCTGTGCGCGTCGGTGCGCCACCGGAGCTGACGGTGTTCATGCTCATGCGCGCACCCTAGAGTGCGTACTTCAATCGGAGGGCGCCGCAGCCGCGTCCGGGCTAACGAGACTCCAGGACGTACGCCACTCTCGCGTTCTCACGGAGCACCATGCGCGCGAGCGCCTCGGCGCGCGGCCTCGTGATCTCGCCGTCGCGCAACATCCCGGTGAGCGCAATCGCGAGAGCGCGCCGAGCCGTCATGCTTCCCACCCACGCCACCTGCTCCCACCCCTGCTCGGTGCCACCATCGAATGCGTCGGTGCCGAAGAGCACCTTGTCCGGAAACTCCCCCAGCCATCGACGTAATACGCCGGCCAGCTCTGTCGGCGACAGGATGACATCCATCTGCGAGATGTCGGCGTAGACGTTCGGCTTCGCGAGCAACGCCTGCGTCTCGTTCACCAGTGGCCAACCGCCGTGCACGACGATGAACTTCGTGGCGCGGAGCGTGGAGTCGTTGAACGCCGGTTCGAGAAGGCGCGGTGCCGCCCCCGCTGACTGGTAGTAGCCGCCGAATGTCTCGAGCGCATGAATCTGGATCGCCATCCTGCGCCGCCCCGCCTCTCGCGCGATCACGCGAAACAGGTAGTCCTCGAGCGCCTTGTACTCGAAGCGTGTGGGCACGCCGCCATTCGCGTAGCGCGCGTAGACGCGAGAGGCGAACGACACATCGGGGTCGTCGAAGTCGAGCGGTCGGAGGTATGCGGCTTCGAACTTGACGGCCACCGCACCTGCGTCGCGCTGCCGCTCGAGTGTAGGCACGACGATTGTTCGTACGTAGGCATCGAGCGTCGGCGGCAGTCGCGTGAGGTGCAAGTCCCGCAGGTAGCGGGCGAGCAGCTTCTCCTCCTTCGGGTAGAGTGCGCGCGTGTCCGGCGTACGGGCTGCTTCTCCGCGTGTGTCGAGCGGAAGCATCAGGGCATCGACGAACGACACCCAACGAAAGCGCGGGCTCTCGAGCCCGGGCCCCATCGCGATGCGGTTGGCGAGCATGACGTCGATCCCTGCCTGATCGAGGGCCCACGTCGGGAATTGCGTACCGCGTTCCGAGATCGCTCGCGCCACGGTCCGGGCGAGGTTCGCATGGTATGCGCTATCGCTCTGCCCAGTCGGCATCCCATACAACGTCTCCTGGGCCCTGCGCCACACCGGATCCTCGAGACCCAGGCGATGCTGAAGGCCGAAGGTCGGGATGCCGTCCAGCGGGAGCGCATCGAAGTCGGTGTCGGCCGGTGCGCCCGCGAGGACGGGACGCATCGGGTGTGCATGCGTATCGATCGCGCGGATCGTCGCGATGTACGCGGCAAGCGCACTGTCCACCGGGGCCTGCGCCGCGAGCGGCTGCTGTGTGAGCAACAGGACGATGAACGGAAGCGATAGTCTCGGGCGCAGGCGCATGCCGAGGATCCGGGTTGAGAGCGCTTACGTATGTGCGGGCGGGCGCGCCCGCACAAGCCGGCGCAATGTCGGTGGCCAGCTTCCGGCGGAGGCGACGTTCGCGCAGGGCGGCGGATTGTGGCATCTTTCATCTCTGCCCCCCGTGCACCGAAGAGCTGAACGCGCATGCCCGCCCACCTGATCGGCCCCCTTCCTCAGAGCACCCCCGCCGGGCTCGTCACCTCGCGGAGCCAGCGCGCGCTTCCGCCCGACATCCTCAGGGAAGCGTCGCTGCGGCTCGGGATCTTCTCGTTCATCGTCGGCGTGCTCTGGACGCTCGGAACGGTGCTCGGCCACGTCAGCGCGCGCTCCCTGATGCCGGCCGGCGACACCCGCTGGATGCAGTTTTCCGCGACTGACGCCATCGCCGTCGGCGCGGTGGCGCTGTCGATCGCGCTCTTCCTGTACACGCGCCGCACGACCCGGAATCCGCAGTTCGTGCTCGACCTCGGGCTGGCGTACATGGTCGTCATGGCCGCGGCGCTCGGTCTCATGTGGCATTGGGATCCCGCGCCGAAAGACTACCCGGTGTACACCCAGATCTCCTGGATCGGTGTCATGCTGCTCATGTTCGCGGCGATCCTGCCGACGTCGACGCCGAAGATGTTCATCGCCGGCAGCATCGCGGTCGCGATGAATCCGATCGGCATGTTGATCGCCCACTCCCGCGACTTGTCTGGCCTTCCCTCGGTTGGGGTCGCGGTCCTCATGCACTACCCCGACTTTCTCCTCCTCCCCGTCGCGATCGTGATCTCGCGCGTCGTGACACAACTCGGCCGGCAGGTCACCAAGGCTCGCGAGTTGGGGAGCTATCAACTTGGCGACCTGCTCGGGCGCGGCGGCATGGGCGAGGTCTACAAGGCCACCCACCGCATGCTGGCGCGCCCCGCCGCCATCAAGCTGATCCGCCCGGAAGCGCTCGGTGGACAGGATGATGAGGCGGCGCAGCTCGCGGTGAAGCGCTTCTACCGTGAGGCCGAGTCGGCGGCCAACCTCCGGTCGCCGCACACGGTGGAGATCTACGACTTCGGCGTCACCGAGGATGGTACCCTCTATTTCGTGATGGAGCTGCTGGAGGGGATGGACCTCGAGTCCCTCGTCAGGAAGCACGGACCCCTTCCTGCCTCGCGGGTCATTCACATCCTCGATCAGGTCTGCGAGTCGCTCGAGGAGGCACACCGTGCAGGCCTCGTGCATCGCGACATCAAGCCGGCCAACATTCACGTCGGACGGCTCGGTCTGCGACAGGATTTCGTGAAGGTGCTCGACTTCGGGCTGGTCAAGCCGTTCACCGCGAAGAACGTGGAGCACTCGCTGGCCACCGTCGCCGGACAGACGCCGGGTACCCCCGCCTACATGGCGCCGGAGATGGCGCTCGGCGACGCCGTGGATGGACGCGCCGACATCTATGCGCTCGGGTGCGTCGCATACTACCTGCTCACCGCGCAGTTGGTGTTCGAGGCGGACACGACCTTCCAGATGATTGCTCGGCATCTGCAGAACGAGCCGAGCCATCCGTCGCTGCGCACGGAGAACCACATTCCTCGCGCACTGGACAAGCTCGTGCTCGCCTGTCTCGAGAAGGAGCCGCGCGAGCGGCCGCAGAGCGCGGAGGAGCTCGCCCGCGCCCTCAGGTCCATCGACGTCCTCGCGTGGGGCAACGAAGAGGCGATCCGGTGGTGGAGCGCGCACGCTCCCGCGCTGTTGTCGTCCTGAGCGCAGCGAAGGACCTGCACCTCTCCAGCACGACCCGATTCCTCGCCGCGTTTTGATGCGCCGCTCGCGATATTGCGGCCTCATGGCACTCCTCGGCATGCAGGACGTCACGCTCGCCTTCGGCGGCCCGGCCGTCCTCGCCGGCGCGTCGTTCGCGATCGACCGCGGTGAGCGCGTCTGCCTCCTCGGCCGCAACGGCGCCGGCAAGAGCACGGTGATGAAGCTCCTCGACGGGACCCTCCGTCCCGACGCGGGAGAGATCGTTCGACAGTCGGGCGTGTCCGTCACACGGCTCGAACAGGAGATTCCGAACGACATCGCCGGCACCACCTTCGACATCGTTGCAGCCGGCCTCGGCGACGCCGGGGATCTGCTCGCGCGCTATCATCGCGCCAGCCATCGCGTGGCCACCGATCATGGCGATGCCGCACTTCGCGAGCTCGATCGACTGCACCACGCACTCGATTCGGCCAACGCCTGGCAGATGAACACGCGCGTCGAAACGGTGCTTCAGCATCTCGGCCTCGACGCCGACGCGCCATTCGCGAGCGCATCGGGAGGACGCAAGCGCCAGACGCTGCTCGCCCGCGCCCTCGTGCGCGAGCCCGACGTCCTCCTGCTCGATGAGCCCACCAACCATCTCGATGTGGACGCCATCGAGTGGATGGAGGAGTTCCTCGTTGGCCGCGGCATCACGCTGCTTTTCGTCACCCACGACCGCACCTTCCTGCGGCGGGTGGCAACGCGGATCGTCGAGCTCGATCGCGGCCGGCTCGTCGACTGGGGCACCGACTATGACACCTACCTCGTGCGAAAGGACGCCGCCCTCGCCACCGAGGCGCGCGAGTGGGCGGAGTTCGACAAGAAGCTCGCCAGCGAAGAGGTGTGGATCCGCGCCGGCATCCAGGCACGCCGCACTCGCAACGAGGGACGCGTGCGCTCACTCGAGGCGCTCCGCGTGGAACGCGGTGCACGACGCGAGCGCGTGGGGACCGTCGCGCTCCAGGCGCAGGAGGCCGAGCGATCGGGGCGCCTGGTGGCGGAGGCACGCGGCGTGAGCTTCACTCGCGGTAACCGGACGATCATCCGGGATTTTACCACGACGATCACGCGCGGTGATCGCGTCGGTCTCATCGGTCCCAATGGGTCGGGCAAGACCACGCTGCTCCGCCTCCTGCTCGGCGAGCTCGCGCCCG
>JALYXJ010000057.1 GCA_030947165.1 Gemmatimonadota bacterium | reverse complement strand
GTCCGACTTCATCGCCGCCGTGTACGCCTTCGTCTTCGTGTTGGCGAACTTCGGAATCGCGATCGCGGCCAGAATGCCGATGATCACGACCACGATCAGCAGCTCGATGAGCGTAAAGCCCTTCTTGACTGAGGTTTTCATGATTGGATACCCGAACTGGAGGGAGGTGCGCCGCGGAGGAGGGAAGAGCTGGCGGCTGTCGAGGCCGGTGGGAACTCACCGCCGTTCAAATGCAGTGAGGGTGCCACAAAAAGTACTTCAGGTGATTATTGCTAACAGCCTTCTGGATATGGCGTTACGCCATTTTGCGCCGACGACATCGATCCACGCGTTCACTTCCCGTCTTGCAATGTGCGGGCAATCGCGGGAAGTGCGAGACGCCAGATGGGCTGTCTGCGAGCGGACAGTCCCAGCGCCCGTGCAATAGACTGCCCGCCGCAATGCATGGTAACGCCATTCTTTCGATCATCCGTGCCCGTGGCGACGGAGTACCGTACTCGCGGCGGAGACTCCGCGAAACTGTGCCTCCTCGAACAGCGAAAGGCCACTCAGGTCCGAATTCGCGAGGTGAAGTCCACGGGGCGCCCAATTTGCCTCCACCCGCGCTGCACTAGTCAGAAAGTGAACGGTGGGTCGCACCATCGCGTGGCCGAGGCGCATCACGTCCACATGCGCTACGCATTCACGGATGTCGGGGTGTGCCTGTCCCAACTCCCCGAGGATCCGCTCCAGCCAGTCCTCCCATCGCGTGGTCGACAGCGCGCGACGCGCGTCGGCCGGCGCGATGCCCGCGAGCGCGTGATAGTAGGTCCACACGGTCGGGCCATCGGTGCGCGTGCGAAGCGACTGATGTGTCGCCACGACGTAGCCGAGCCCGCCCGCATTGCGCAGCACGTTGTCCCAGGCCGGCGGCACGCCGCGCTCCTGCGGCCACCGCGCAAGCGTCAGATTCGCCACGAGCCAGGGAGAATAGGTGAATGCCGGAGCACGCATCCCCTCCACCACGTACGGCGCGATGAACGTCGGCGCGGCGAAGATGACATCGTCGCACTGGATCTCCTGCTCTCCCGCGCGAACGAGCCAGCCGCGCCGGTGAGGCACGACCTGATGCACCGCCGCATCGGTACTGATGTAGAGTGAGAGTCTGGCGGCCAGACGACGCGCGATCCATGCGTTGCCCTCGGGCCATGTGAGCACGCCGGTGTCATTCGGCTCACGCGACGCGAAATAATGCAGTCCCGCCCACGCAGACGTGTCGCGTGCCAGTGCACCATAGTCGTCGCGGGTAGCGTAGTCGGCATACCAACGTATTGCTGGTGACCGCAGCCCTTCGCGCGACAGCCAGTCGGCGAACGACAGGCGATCCAGCGCCGAATCGCGGCAGACGCCGAGCGCCATGGGAATGGTGAACTCGCCGGACGCTCGCGCCGCGGCGATGCACTCATCAAATCGACGCAGCTCGTCACGGCCGGTCGGACTGCTCGACACCTCCGCCTCGAGTCCGGCCTGCCACTCACCGTGCACGAACAGCCGCTCGTGCGGCGCGAAGCAGAGGCTGCGCTCGTCCCACTCCGTTCCATCGAGAATGCCAAGCTCCGTGAACAGCTCGCGCACCAACGTGGCACGAGGGCCAGGCACAGGGACGTAGTGCGCCGCCCACGGATAGCGCGACACGCCATTCTCCCCGGCGCGGGCATTGCCCCCCGCTTCGTGCTCGAGCTCGAGAAGCACGAAGTCGTGGAACCCGCGGCGGTCGAGATGCCACGCCGCGCTCAGGCCGGCGATGCCGCCACCGACGATCACCACCGGGACTCGACGCCGGACGCAAACCGCCGGCCAGTCGGCGCCGTCACGCAATCGGTGTCCGATCGCCGAGCTGTCGTTCACGAACGCACCCGAGATGTGATGTCCGCTCTTGCGCGTGAGACCGAGTAGCGCGGGGGCGCTCGCCAACGGGCGCGCCAATGCGGCCGCGCCGGCCGCCACCGCGCCAACGCTGCCGAGCACGAATTCACGACGCGAGATCGTCACAGCGGACCGCTCATCGGTTGACCTTTTCCCACTCCTGCTCGTAGTAGCGCACCAGCACTTGCGTGTTGAGCCGGTTCGCTTCGGCCGCCACCGGCATCATGTCCGCCGGAAATTCGAACAGGCGCGGGATCTCGGCGACGGTGAGAAATCTCAGGCCGGAGGGAAGCTGCGTGGGCGGCGTATACGTGCCCTCCGGCGTTCCGAGCACGAACCCCCATTCGCCGAACGACGGCACGTATAGATGATAGGGGTACGTCTTGAGCCCGCCCTGACGCATCGACTCGGCGATGCTCCAGTAGCTCTGTCGGGCGAACAATGGCGACGTCGCCTGGACGACCACCAACCCACTTCGCGCCACGTGGCGCGTGAGCAGCCGATAGAACGCCGTCGTGTACAGCTTGCCCACTCCATAGTTGTTGGGGTCGGGAAAATCGACGACGATGAAGTCGTAGCTGTCCCGGTTCTGGTCGAGCCACACGAACGCGTCGGCATTGATCACGTGCACTCTAGGCGACGCGAACGCGCCCCCGTTGAGCGCCGTCAGCGTCGGGTGCGTGGAGAACAGCCGCGTCATCTCGGGATCGAGGTCCACGAGCGTGATCGACTCCAGCCCGGGATAGCGCAGCAGCTCGCGCGCGGCGAGCCCGTCGCCGCCGCCGAGCACGAGCACGCGGCGGGCGGACGGGCGTGCGGCCAGCCCGGGATGCACGAGCGCCTCGTGATACCGGTACTCGTCGCGCGAGCTGAATTGAAGGTGCGAGTTGAGCCAGAGGCGGAGATCGTCCTTCCACGCGGTGAGGACGATGCGCTGATAGCGCGTGCTCCGCGCGAAGATCACCTCGTCGGTATAGATGCTGTCCTCGGCGAGGTTGGTGATCCTGGTGGCGCCGGCCATCCCGGCCGCGAGCAGCACGAGCACCGCGACACAGGCGGTCGCGAGCTGCCGCCGGGCGCCGAGATGTACGCGGAAGAGCCACACCGACCAGAGCGCCACGCCTGCGTTCACCATCCCGAACAGCAACGCCGAACGCACGAGTCCGAGCTTCGGGACGAGCAGGATCGGAAACGCGAGCGACGCCGCGAGGGCGCCGAGGTAGTCGAACGTCAACACGTTCGCCACGACGTCCTTGAAGGCGTAGCGATCGCGCAGGATGCGCATGAGCAGCGGGATCTCGAGCCCCACGAACACGCCAAGCACCGTGACCATCGCGTAGAGCACGAGCCGGAACGCACCCGTGTACGCGAATGCGAGAAAGAGGATCGTGGAGGAGAAGCCGCCGACCAGCCCCACGAGCAGCTCGATCGTGATGAACCGGGCAACGAGCCCGCGTCCGAGATAGCGCGACAGCCAGCTGCCCAGGCCCATGGCGAACAGATACGTCCCGATCACCGTCGAGAACTGCGTGACGCTGTCGCCGAGCAGGTAGCTCGCGAGCGCGCTGGCCACGAGCTCGTAGATCAGCCCGCACGCCGCGATGAGGAGGACGGAGAGGAAGAGAGGGACGGCCATATGACTACCTGGTCAGGCGGTGTGGCGGTCTGGCGGTGTGGCGGTGTGGCGGTGTGGCGGTGTGGCGGTGACGGGAGGTCGCAGTCACCGCCAGACCGCCGGACTGCCAGACCGCCGTATCGCCTTCAATGCACCGCTGCCGCGATGATGATCGCGAGCGCGATCGCCACGGCGCCCATCAGGACACCGAGGGCCGTGTTCTGGTCTTCGATCAGCTCTTTCCAGAGCGACCCGGGAGTGAGCTTGTCGAACAGGATGAACGCGAGCACGAACAGCACCACGCCGATGATGGCGAAGATGATCGCCGCCAGCGCGTTGTGAAGCATCGACGAGTAGACGTCCGGTATCATCTCACTTGCCTCGCAGGTAGCGCCCGGTCCCGAGATAGACGTAGTGTGGCCGGTACGCGCCGGGGTTGTCGCGTATCGAGTGCGGGGAAGAGTTCTTCACTTCGGTGGGGCGCAGCAGGCTCCAGCCGCGCAGCTCGGCAGCGGCGAGCAGCAGGATGACGATTACCCCGAACGTGGTGTAGACGGGATGGCGCATTTACTCCTCGTCTCCACTGGAGGGGACGGTCGGGGCATAGTCGCTTTCTTTCCACCGCGCGCCCTCCATCGACGCGGCCCGAATGGCCATCGCGGCCGGAGGCACTACGAGCAGCAGCAAGGCGATGAGGTAGAGCGACGGCATCGGCACGTCGCGCTTCAGCACCATGGTGTAGCTGATCGACGTCGCACCGCTCGTCTGCCCCTGCGGTTGAACGCGGAGAAAGTAGCGGCCCGGCGGCACGCTCGGCAGCACGGCGCGATCGCGTTGCGAGCCTTCGCTCCATGAGCCATCGGAGTCGAAGCCATGGTAGTAACCGACCTCGCGGCCGACCTCGTACGTCTTCCCCGTCTGCTCGTTCACGAGCGCGAAATCGAAGTACGCCCAGCCGTTGTCCACATCGGTCTCGGTGGTCAACACCAGGTTGGCGGTATGGCCCGGAATGGTGAACGACGGCGTGACGTAGGCGAGCGAATCCGCCGGACGCGCCGGCGAGAACGACGAGCTCTTGCTGAACACCGTGGCGCGCGAGGCCGTGATCAGGCGCAACAGGCCGAACGCCAGCACGATCGCGGCGAGGACCGCGAAGCGCTTCCACATCGAGACGGCGATCGGCGTGAACCTGTCCGGCTGGTTGGCGTAGACGCCGTTCGGGGCGGGGGCCGTGCCCGGCAGCTCGAATGCCTTCCAGACCTGCGCCGGATCGAGATAGGTGCCGAGCGACCAGGTGGTCTCGCCGGGCGTCTGCTCCTCGCTGAGCATGCGGGGCGGGGCCACGAAGTCGCGCAGCACCGCTCGATCGCCGACGCGCACCCGCCACGGAAACTCGCCGAGCACGAACACGGTGTCGGCGGTGGACGTCTGGAAATGCCTGAACCGCTCGCCGTGCAGTGTGACGAAGGGTTGCCGTCCGCTCACCGATTCCGTGGGCGCAGCCTTCACGACCTGCACGTCGTTCCAGTGGCCGTCGTACTGCGTGAGGTACCGGAATCCCTTGTATGGATTGAAGAGGAGATATTCGTCCCACCAGTAGGAGCTGCCGTCGATCGTGGCGCGGCGCACCTGGAATCCAACGACTTCCCACTTCTCGCCCTTCAACACGCCACGCGTGCCGAGGGGGATCTGAGGGGTGAACTTCTGCGCTTCCTCATAGGCCTGGAGGACGCGCAGGTTGGGATCGCGCGCATCGAGCACGCTGCCGCAGCTCGCGCAGGCGACCGTCTGCGCCTGGTCCAGCGCGCGCAGGGTGATCGCCGCACCACACTGCGGACAGCTCAGCGAGCTGACGGCGGGGGCGGTCACCAGCCCTCGATCGGGCGCATGTTGCGCAACGCGAGCTCGTCGAGCGTCACGTACGATCCCACGTAGGCCACGGGCACGTCGTCGGAGTAGTCGAGCGTGGCGATGCGCGCGGGCTCGATCGTCCCGTCGGTATCGAGGTCGACGAAGAGCTCGACACCATGGTCCCAGTACTCGAAGGGCAGCTCGCCCTCGACTCCCGCGTACTTCGCATACGTGAGCGACGACACCGTGAACAGCGTGCCGTCAATCGCGTACGACTGTGCCACCTCGAGGTGTTCGGCGGCTGGAAGCTCCGTCTGTCCGGCGCGGGTCGTCACCGCGTAGTCACCCTGGGCATCCGACAGCCAGGCGCTTTCCCCATCGACGGTGCGCAGGTACCACTCGCTCCAGCGTCCACGGTCGTGCTCGTAGACGATGCGGCCAATCACCGTGAAGGCGAGTCGCCCGTATCGGCCTTCGGTACCGAGCTGAATTGGCGAGCTGCTCTCTGTTATCGCGCTCTCCACGCCGACTTTCTCCAGGTCGACGTCGCGGCGGACCAGGATCGCGTGGCAGTAGGGACATGTGGTCTGGACGGCGCCGGACCAGCGGAAGCGAATCGCCGCCCCGCAGTTGGGGCAGCTCGCGGGTTTTGCCGTCATTCTTGTCGCATCATTGGCTCATATTAACGACAGTGCGGCAGGCCGACCGTACACGCGCTCTATTCGTTGCACGTCGACCGAACGCGCATCCAGTGCCTCCGCCAGCCGGTCGGCGAATGGCCATGTTGGTCGTGGAGCGCAGCAGAACAGATTCAGGCAGAGCGACGCATGCTCCGGGAAGGTGTGAATGGTGAGGTGCGACTCGGCGAGCAGCAGCATGCCGGTGACCCCTCCGGGTGCCGGGAACACATGCCATTGCCCGTCACCGATTGGATTGAGCCCGAGCTCGATCACGATGCGGTCGCAGAGCCGCATCAACACCGACTGGTCGGCCAGCAGCGCGGCGTCGCAGCCGAACGCTTCGACGATCCATTCCTCGCCTCGTACGAGTGGCGGCGGCGCGTTGCTCACTCCTGCGCACCGCCACACTCGGGGCAGAACTTCGCCGAGCGCGGGATCGGCTTGCCGCAGGCGACGCAGAACTTCGTGGCGCTCGCCGGCGGGGGGGGGCCCTGATCGGGTAGCGCGGTCGGCGTGGCGGGCGACGTCTTCTGCGCGGCATCACCGCCGGTTGCGGCCTGGTTGAGCGCGTCGCTGATGGCCTTCCCCATGCCGAATCCAGCGCCGAGTCCCACGCCGAGCCCCGCGCCGCCGCCCGGGTTGGCCGCCGCGGTCGGGAGGGCCTGTGCGGCCTGATACTGGGTGAAGTCCTTCAGGTTGCCCGCCATGTTCATTCCGATCCGCTCGTCGAGCTTGCGCTGCAGCTCGTCGGGAAGCGAGAGGCTCTCCACCGCGAACGAATCGAGCGCCAGCCCCAGCTCCTCGAAGGTGGGCCGCATCTGCGATCCGATCTGCGCACCGAGCTCGGAGAGGTTCGCCGCCATATCGAGGAAGGGAATCTTCGACTTGGCGAAGGTGTCCGTGATGCGCGCGACCATGGTGTTCCGCAGGTGACCTTCGAGGTCGGTCACCGTGTAGGTCTCGCGAGTGCCGCTCACCTTCTGATGAAACAGCACGGGATTGGCGACGTGATAGCTGTACAGCCCGAACCCGCGCATGCGGACCATGCCGAAGTCCTTGTCGCGCACGGTGATCGGCTGCTGGGTGCCCCACCGCTGATCCGTCTGGATGCGCGTGGAGAAGAAGTAGACGTCGCTCTTGAAGGGCGACTCGAAGCCCGTGTACCAGTGCTGGAGGTTCGTCAGCAGCGGGAGGGTCTTCGTCTCGAGCGTGTAGAGTCCCGGCCCGAAGGCGTCGGCGATCTTTCCCTCGTTCACGAAGACGGCCATCTGGGATTCGCGCACCGTGAGCCGAGCGCCGTACTGGATCTCCATGTCGCGCATCGGATAGCGAGTGGCGAGCACGCCATCGCCCTCCTCGGTCCACTGGATGACGTCGATGAGCTGCTTGCGCAGGAAATCGCCGAGCGACATGGATCCTCCGTGAGAGATGGATGCGCGGCCACCGGCCGGCGCCCCACAATCTGGCGTCTGGATGCGCGCACGCAATGAGCCTAGCTTTCAGGCGCTGTCGCCCACCCTCCCTCTCCACCGGAGCTGCCATGCGCCATTCATTCCGCGCCCGTTCATCCCGGGTCGCGGTCTCGCTGATTGCCGCGCTCGTCGTGGTGCCTGTCCTCTCGCCACTGCTCGCGCAGCAGGCCACCACCACCGCCACCCTCCGCGGCACCGTGGTCGGTGCGGACAACGCGCCGGTCGCGGGCGCGTCCGTGATCGCGACCAACACCGCCACCGGCACGCGCCGCGGCGGACAGACGGACGATCGAGGCCGCTACACCATCCCCTTCCTCGACCCCGGCAGCTACACCGTGCGCGCGCAGCGCATCGGGTTCCGCCCCACCGAGCGCACCGGACTCCGGGTGAGCCTGGGTCAGGTAGAGACGCAGGATTTCCGGCTCGAGAACACGGCCACGCAGCTCGGCGCAATCGTCGTGACCGGCACCGTCCCGCTCATCGAAGGCACGAAGACGGGGACGAGCACGCGGATCCTCGAGGAGCAGCTCCGTCAGCTGCCCACGTCGGACCGCAACTTCAAGAACCTCGTCGTGCTCACCCCCGGCTCGAGTGACGTCGGCGCGACGGGCGCCGGCGGCGGGCAGTCGATCGGTGGCGGGCGCACCGCGTCGTCCAACCTGCTGATGGACGGCGTGAACAACAACGAGAGCTACTTCGGCGGCGACGCGCGCGGCGGGGATCGCCTGCCCTTCTCCTACTCCATCGAGGCGGTGAAAGAGATCCAGGTCATCACGGCCGGCTACGACGTGGAGCGCGGCCAGTTCACCGGCGGCACCGTGAACGCCGTGACCAAGTCTGGCACCAATGCCTTCTCCGGCAGCGTGTTCGACTACGAGCGCGGCGACAAGCGGTTCGGCCTCAAGCTCACGGGCAACGACTTCCTGGGCCGAGCGCCGCGCAACTACGCGCGCCAGCAGTACGGCGGCTCGATCGGCGGGCCGATCATCAAGGACAAGCTGCACTTCTTTCTCACGCTCGATCGCCAGGTGGGGAACGAGCCCAAGCCGGTGCTCCAGACGGGCACCGACGCGGCGTCGATCCGCGCGTCGGGCATCAGCCCGGACACGCTGGCCAAGTTGATCAACATCGCGAAGACGACATACGGGTATGACCTGGGGCAGGAGATCGGCGCGTTCAAACAGAACATCGACGAAACAGCGTTCTTCGGACGACTCGACTGGCAGATCAACGATCGGCACACGCTGACGTTCCGCGACAACTACTTGAACTTCCGGCAGACCAACGACCGGCTCACCATCTCGCCGTCCACGAACGAGACGACGTCGAACGCGGGGCCGTACAAGGAGAAGACCAACAGCGCCGTGGTCGCGCTCACGTCGGTGCTCTCGCCGCGCTTCTCGAACGAGCTGCGCGCGCAGATCGCCAACGACCGCAAGCCACGCCCGTCCAATCCGTCGCTGCTGGGCGGACCGATCCCACAGGTACGCATCGGTGGGCTGGTGGCCAATCCGGCCGACGGCGGCGCCAACGTGACGACGGCGGTGTTCTTCGGCTCCGATCCCGTGCTCCACGCCAACAACCTGGAGCAGGACACCTACGAGCTGATCGACAACCTCCGCTACACGCGCGAGACTCACACGATCAAGCTCGGCACGGACCTCAACAAGGTCCACGTGTTCAATGACTTCTTCTTCAACGGGCTCGGTTCGTTCAGCTACAACAGCCTGTCGGACTTCCAGAACCGCCTGCCGGCGAGCTTCACGCGCGCGCTGCCGTACACACCCACCTCGGGAAATCCGGTGGCGTTGTTCGACGTGTACGAAGCGGCGGTGTATGCGCAGGACGAGTGGCAGGTCACGCCAAAGCTGTTCGTCACTTACGGGCTGCGCTATGACGTGAGCCGGTTCCCGACGACGCCGGCCGCGAATCCGCTGCTCGCGTCAGGCGTCCTCGCCATCCGGAACGACGTGCAGCCGTCGGACCACAACAACATCGCGCCGCGGTTCGGCTTCACCTACGACCCCGACGCTGACGGCAGGCAGGTCATCCGCGGCGGCTCCGGGCTGTTCTTCGGGCGCGCCCCGTACGTGCTGTACGGCAACACGCTGTCGAACACCGGCCTCACGCAGCTCGACCTCAACTGCGTCGGCGCCACGGCCACCCCGCAGCCGAACCTGGCTTCCTACGCGCAGGACCCCAGCAC
>JALYXJ010000043.1 GCA_030947165.1 Gemmatimonadota bacterium | reverse complement strand
CGCCACGGTCGATCATCCCAGCGACAAGGCGACGGTCACCTGGACCATCCGCGCGCCGACGGGACGCGTCGTCGTGGCCAATGGGTCGCTGCTCGGCGTACGGCCGGTCGGCGGCCCCGGTGCGGCGCGAAGCGAGACGCGCTGGCGCGAGGCGCATCCGATCCCCACGGACATCATGGTGATCGCCGCCGGACCGCTCGCCAACTTCGACCTGCCGCCGACTGGTTGTGGTCACGCCGATCCGGCGCGCTGCGTGAAGCAGTCCGTGTACGTGCTGCCGGAGAACCTCAGCTGGTTGCCGGGCCCGTTCGCCGCGGCGCCCCCGATCGTCGCGCTGTTCGAGCGGCTGGTGGGACCGTTCCCGTACGAGAAGCTCGCGCACCTGCAATCGGCCACGCGCTTCGGCGGCATGGAGAACGCCACCGCGATCTTCTACGCGTACGATCTGTTCACCACGCGCAAGATGTCGGAGGGGTTGATCGCGCACGAGACGGCGCACCAGTGGTTCGGCGACGCCGTCACGGAACGGGAGTGGGGACATCTGTGGCTCTCTGAAGGCTTCGCGACCTATTTCGCCGCGCTGTGGACGAGACAGTCGAAGGGCGAGGCCGCATTCCGCGGTGAGATGCAGACGATCCGGGGGCAGATCCTCGCCGACTCGATCGTGGAGAAGCGCCCGGTGCTGGATACGACGGAGACGAACTACCTCGCCCTCCTCAACACGAACAGCTACCAGAAGGGCGGATACATCCTGTACATGCTGCACCGTCGACTCGGCGACAGTGCGTTCTTCGGCGGCCTGCGCTCGTACTACACCAGGTACCGTGACGGAACCGCCACGAGCGACGACCTGCGGCGCGAGTTCGAGCGCTCCTCGGGGCATTCGCTGGACGGCTTCTTCACGCAGTGGCTGCGTCGTCCCGGTGTGGCGGAGCCGGCGATCGGCTGGGCGTACGATGCGAGCCGTGGCACGGTCTCGCTGCTGGCGATTCAGGCGTCGCGGCACGCCCCTTACGAGCTGCCGCTTACCGTGCTGGTGACCCAGTCGTCTGGAGAGCAGAAGCGCTTCGAGGTGACTCTGCCGGCCGAGGAGCGCGCGACGATCGTGCTGCCGGAGGGGTTCGCCCAGCGCCCGACGTCGCTCACCTTCGACCCGGACAACGTCCTGCTGGCACGCATCGCACGCCTATGAGACACGCATTGCACCCACGGCAAGGAGTGATCGCGATCACACTCGCGGCGACCTTCGTGGGATCGCGCAGCGCGTCTGCACAATGGGACCGCTCGCCCCTGCCGCGCAGCCGCGCCGACGTGCTGCTCGACTCCGGCCTGTGGCCGCAAGCGGAGGACGCCTACTACGCGCAGTCGCGCGCCAATCCGCGTGCGCCGGCGCCGCGCGCCGCCCTGGGCCGCTACCTTGCGATGAAAGGCGCGGTGCTGCCCGGCACCATCCTCATCGAGGAAGCACAGCGCTTCGGGCTCGACTCCGTCGTGGCCCGCCGGATGCTGCGGCCCTGGCGGGCCGTGCTCGGATGGCGCTCGATCGCGACCATCCGCGCCGACTCCGTCGTGACGGTGCGTCCGCCGCGAGACACGACCGCGCTCTTTCAGCTGGCGTTGCCGAGCGGCCGGAGCGCCAGCCTGCGTGGCGCCATCATCGGCAGCAGGACGCGCGACACGATCTGGGCGGACGTGGTGCCACGCACGATCGGTTCGGACAGCCTGTACACGAAAGTCCCCCGCGTGGGGGTCGAGCTGCTCGAGGGACTGATTCCGGCATACGACACCGTCACGCATCGACTCACGTTGCACGCCGATGCTCGCGCCGCCTCCCGCGTGGCCGGCCGGCGCTACGCGGTGCTACGCGA
The DNA here is from genome assembly GCA_030947165.1 of Gemmatimonadota bacterium. The sequence continues at coordinate 3,244 of JALYXJ010000043.1, read as the reverse complement.
CCCGCGAGACATCCGCGTGCTGATGACGGCCGGGAGAACGCTCTCGCTGGCCCCAGCGCTCCGTGAGCTCGGTGCACGGTGGTGGCAGCTCGACCTGCCCCACGGCGTGCTGATCGTACGAACGGCGCAGGGAAGTCAGTAGGGCAGGTGCAGATCCTTCGCTGCGCTCAGGATGACAAGCTTTGTCGCCCTGAGCGAAGCGAAGGGCCTGCACTCAGCAGATCGAATCGCCGGCTACCGTCCGACCCGCTGCAGCTCCACGAGCAGGCACCGGTCCTGGACCACATCGATGCCGGCTTTCGCGAGACGCTCCGCCGCCGCGTCGTTGCGAATCCCCAGCTGAAACCAGACCGAGGCCGGCCGAGCGCTGATGATGTCGTCGACGTGCGCCGGAATGTCCTTCGGGCGCCGGAACACGTTCACCATGTCCACCGGCTCGGAGATGTCGGCCACCGCACGAAACACCGGCTGCCCGAGGATCTCGATCACCTCGGGATAGTACACCGGCACGGGCACGATCTCATAGCCGGCGCGCTGCGCGTACTGCGGGACATAGTAGGCGGGCTGTCCAGTGTCGTTTGCGGTCTTGATGCCGAGGACCGCGATGCGGCGCGTTCGCTGGAGCAGCTCCGCGATGGCGGCGTCATCATCGATGAGATGGGTTCGCCAGCTCTCGCTCTGGGATGGTCTCGTGGGAGTGTTCATGCGGTTCCCGTGTTGCAGGGAGCGTGCGCGGCGGCGGGCCTTGGCCCGAGCCGATGCCCGTCGGTTAGATTCACGGACTGCGTTCCGATCTGACCGAAAGGAGATAGTGCACCAATGCGAATGCTCGTTCTCGGCGCCGGGTTGCAAGGCTCGGCGTGCGCGTATGATCTGCTCCAGAATCCGGAAGTGACCCAGGTCCGTCTCGCCGACCTGCACTTCGATCATCTGCCTGCGTTCCTCAAGCCGCTTGCGGGTCCGCGGCTGCTGCCCACCCCGCTCGACGTCCGCGATCGCGAAGCCGTGCTCGCCGTCATGCGCGAGTCCGACGCGGTGATGAGCGCGATCCCGTACTACTTCAATCTTCAGCTCGCCGAATGCGCCGTCGAGGCCGGCGTGCATTTCTGCGACCTCGGCGGCAACACGGAGATCGTGTTCCAGCAAAAGGAGCTGGCCCCCAGAGCAGTCGCGAAGGGAATCACCATCGTGCCCGACTGCGGCGTGGCGCCCGGCATGGTGAACATCCTCGCGCAGTACGGCATCAGCCAGCTCGACACCGTGGATTCGGTGCGCATCTTCGTGGGCGGTCTGCCGCAGAACCCGGAGCCGCCGCTCGAGTACCAGATCGTGTACTCCCTGGAAGGAGTACTGGACTACTACACGACCTTGTCGTGGGTGGTACGAAACGGCAAGCGTACGCAGGTGACCGCGCTCTCCGAGCGCGAAACGATCCAGTTCCCGGCGCCGGTGGGCGCGCTGGAGGCCTTTCATACCGCGGGTGGCCTCTCCACGATGGCGTGGCGGTACGAGGGCAAGATCCCCACGATGGAGTACAAGACCCTACGCTATCCGGGTCACGCCGAGAAGATGGAAGCGATCCGCGATCTGGGGCTGCTGGGACTGGAGCCGGTGGACGTAAAGGGTCAGAAGGTGATTCCCCGCGAACTGTTCGTGAACGTGGTCGCGCCCAAGCTCACGAAGCCGAAGGGCAAGGATCTCCTGGCGCTTCGGGTGACGGCGAGCGGCGCCAAGGACGGCAAGCCGGCCGCGCGCCAGTTCGACCTGATCGACCGTTACGACGAGAGGCATGGCATCAGCGCCATGATGCGCACTACGGGCTACTCACTGTCGATCACCGGCCAGATGCAGGCTCGCAAAGAGGTCGGCCCGCCGGGAGTGTGGACACCGGACGAATGCATCCCGGCCAAGCTGTACATCGAGGAGCTGCGGAAGCGCGGGATGGATGTACGCGAGACGGCGACGGGGTGATCAGCTCGACCGACCTACTCCCTGACGAAATTCGCCAGCGTCGCGCCCATGGAGTCCATCGTCGACTTGGCGTTCCAGCGATCGTTCCCGTTGTAGATGAACGAGAAGGCGATGATCTCGCCGTCCTTCGCCGTCACGTAGCCGCCCAGCCCGATCACCGTGTCGGTCGTGCCGGTCTTGGCGTGCAGGTTTCCCTGCGCCGGCGTGGCGCGCATGCGGCGGCGCAGGAGCTCCGACTCGCCCGCCACCGGCAGCGAGCCGTGGAAGGCCGACGACCACGGACCGTGGTGCGCGTAGCTGAGCAGCTGGATCATGGTGCGCGGCGTCAGGTAGTCGAAGGTCGACAGCCCCGAGCCGTCGGAGACCTTGATCGCATCCGCGCTCGCGCCGACCTTCTTGGTCAGGAACGCGCGCATGTTCGCCAGGCCCGAGTCGGCCGACACCGAGCCATTGGACGTCGAGGCGCGCGCCGCGTCGCGGAAGAGCAGCTCGGCGACGATGTTGATGCTCTCGCGGTTCATCTCGGAGATGATCTGCGACAGCGGCGGTGATGCGAAGCTGGCGATCTTCGCGGCGGTGGCCGGCGTCTTCCCCGGCTTCACGGTGCCGTCCACGGTGACCCCGGCGCTCTTGAGCGCGGCCTGGAGTGCGCCACCCGTGTAGAGCGCGGGATCCGGCATCACGAGCGAGTAGCGCATCGGCCGGCTGCCCGCGCCGATGGAGCCGCTCACATTGATTGAGCCGTCGTTGCCCTGCCGGGCCACGATGCGACCGCCGCCGCCGCGCGTCAGACGCACCGTGCTGTTGAGCTGCACCGTCGACGTGGCTGGCTCGAGCTCGACCTTCGCCACCCCGCCCTCGGGACGCACGACCACCCAGAGCACGTTCTCGTTGAGCGAGAGCGCCGACACCCGCGCGGCGTAGGCGGCGCCGAGATACTTCGTCTTCCACCCGTCGGGGATCTTCTGGTCGTCGAACGCGCTCGCATCGTAGACCAGGTCGCCCTTCACGTGCTTCACTCCCGTCGCGGCCACCGCCCGCGCCAGGCTGGTCATCGGGTAGTTCGGGTCCTTCCAGAAGCGCGACGACATCGACGGGTCGCCATCGGCACGGAGATAGAGATTGCCGTTCACCGTGCCGCCCGGCGCGCTCGCGGTGTCGCGAAGCACGTCGGTGGAGAAGGTGTACTCGGGACCGAAACGGTCGAGTGCCGCACCGGTGGAGAAGAGCTTCATCGTGGACGCGGGCTGCATCATGTCGCCCGCGTTCTGGG
>JALYXJ010000041.1 GCA_030947165.1 Gemmatimonadota bacterium | reverse complement strand
CTCACGACCCCCTTCACGTGCTGAAAGACTCCCTGCACTCCCCAGAAGCAGCCGCCGGCGACCACGACCGTATCCAGTGTGGCACCCGGGGCAGTGCCCGCAGCGGGCCCGTGCGAACGGGCGAAGGCGGGTAACGCGGCAAGGGACAGGAGAGCCATCGCTCTCAGAGCAACATGGCGCATTGGGGCCTCGAGCTGGCGTGGGGAGATCCGGGGTCCGGCAGCTGACGAGCAGCACTATGTATTACTCTGGCCGGGCGGAAAGGGTTCTTCGTCGCGATGGCCGCTGTGGTTGGCTACGGATCCAGCATCGCCGACTCACGCACCGCTCGCTGCCGCTCCGTCCCGCTCGGCAGCATGTCCAGCCGCACCCGGTGTACCGAATAGCCCGGCAAGTGAAGCGTCGCTTGACGTACGATTCCGGCTCGATCGTATGAGAGCGTCACCGAGTCTCCCGGCTGAAGTGCGCCGAGCCTGGTGCGGAAATCCCGCATGCCGTCGACGTGGGTACCGTTCCATGATGCGATGCGGTCGCCGCTCGTCAACCCGGTGCGCGCCCACACCCCATCCGGCTGCGTCACGATGAGCCGTGGCTCCATCTCTCCTGGCGGCACCCAGGCCCACACGCGCGCGTCGGCGCGCGGGCGGCCGGCGGCGTCCATGGCGGGCGAGCTCGATATCACCGCACGCAGTCCCGCCGTGCGCAGATAGCGATCGAAGTCGATCGCCCCGGCACGACGCACGTTGGCCTCGAAGAACGCATCGAGCGCGCAGCGACAGGCAGCCTCCCCAGCATATTGGATGTCGGCCCCTGTGTAGCCATGACCGGCGTCCCTCTCGTAGAGTCGCCGCATGACGTCGTCCAGCGAGCGCCGGTTCCCGGTCGCGTCGCGCACGACGAGATCCAGCATTGCCCCCACGAGCCGGCCCTGCAGGTAGTAGTCCGGTTGCGCGTTTCCATGGGTACCCGGCCGATCGCCGCTCCACGACCCCGCTTGCTCCGGCGACACGAGCGCATTGCCGGGATTGTCGAGATATTCGCCGATGTCGCTCTCGAGCTGCTCGCGCCGCGACGGCCGCTCGGTGGGAAGTCCCGCGCGCCGCAGCAGGACGTCGGCGTAATGGAGCGTGACGCCTTCCATCCACCACATCTCCGGAGTGTGCGCGGGAGGCAGGTAGGTGAGCCCGCCCCACCCACGCGGGCGCAAGCGCATCTCGTTCCACGTGTGGACGTACTCGTGGGCCGCGCCACTGTAGAAGTCGCGGCCGCCACGCGCGAGCTCGTCGCGCGAGATGCCGAGCGTGACCGAGTTGTGGTGCTCGAGCCCTCCACTGCCCGCGCCCTCCTGAAGCAGAAAGACGAATCGCGCGTACGGAAAGCCGCCGAACACGTCGCGCGAGGCACGCGCGAGGCGCGCGAGGGCGCTCACGAGCGCGATGCTGTCGGGGACCTGCCCGCCGGCCGCGGGTGCATACGCTACCTCGTGCGCTACGCCGTCGATCGCGAACTGCCATGTGCGGACGTCGCCGCCCATCAGGATGGGACTGTCGAGCAACTCGGCGGCACTCGACGCTTCGTACTGGCTGTCGTTCACCCGAGTGAGTCCGGTGGCGACCTTCCATCCGCGCGGGAGCTGCAGCGTGACGTGCGACGGCGCCTGTTCGCCGCGCAGGAGATACATGAAGCTCTGCGGTCCTCCCAGCAGAGCGCCGGTGGAAGAAAGATACGCCCGCCAGCTTCCGCGCGGGCCCGTGATCCGCGGCGGCTCCACGCGGTAGCGCACCACGGCCTCGTTGCCGGTGATGACGGCGCGCCAGAGCGCACTGTCCTCACGCACCACTGGCACCTGATGCCCGCCGCTTTCCACGCCGACGTCGCGCACGTAGCGCCAGAAGCGCTCGTCGTACTCCGGATGCGCCGCCATCGCGAGACGAAGGGTGTCGGGGGCGCGATGCAGCCGCATCTCGACCGTGAACGACGTCGCCGCGGCCGAGTCCACGGTCAACGTGTAGTCGATGCGCAACGGCGACAGCGGTGCATGCAGTACGAGCGCGGCGAGACAGATCAGCGGGTGGGGCATGGTCCTCCGGGGAGACGGCGGCAACGGTACATTCGGCGCCGTCTCAAGAGGATGCGCGC
>JALYXJ010000035.1 GCA_030947165.1 Gemmatimonadota bacterium | reverse complement strand
CCCCCCCCCCTGCCCCCCCTTCGGTCTCCTTCTTATCCGGAGGCTCGACGGGAAGAATCCGGCCGGTGGTCGCCGGCGTCGACAGCGGTGAGACGTACTTGGCGTAGATCAGGTAGAGGGCATCCAGCCGGCCCTCGATGAAGCCCTGCATCAGATCATCGACGAGCTCGGCGGCGTTCTCCACCGTGGGCCGATCGCCGATGTCGGTGCGGGAGCTCTCGATCGCCTGGCCGATGTACTTGAAGTAGCCGAGCCCTTTTCGCCCGGTGATGTGCAGCTCCGCCTCGGTCCCCTCGCGCTGCAGCTGGGCCAGCAGCTTCCGCGCTTCCTTGATCAGATTCGCGTTGAACGCGCCGGCGAGTCCGCGGTTGGACGTGATGAGGAGGATCGCCGCCCGCTTGACCGGTTCCGGCTGGCGGAGCAGGGGAAATTCCTCGGCGAGCGCCGGGGAGTACAGGTCCGCGATCACTCCCGCCAGCGCGGCCGCGTAGGGGCGCGCCGCGACCACGCGGTCCTGCGCGCGCTTGAGCTTCGAGGTGGCGACCATCTCCATCGTGCGCGTGATCTTGCGCGTGTTCTCGACGGACTTGATCCGCCCCTTGAGCTCCCGTCCCTTGGCCATGTCGTCGGTCGGTGGAGAGAGGAGTCAGCGCGCCGCGGCGGTGCCGGCCGCGGCTTGGTCGGTCGTCCCTTCCTCGCTCGAGACGTCGCCCGCATTGCCCTCGTCGGCATTGCCATCCTCGGAGGACGCGTCGGCCACGTCGGCGGAGCCGTCGGACTCCTGCTCGGAGGCGCTCATCTCGGCGAAGCGCCCGATCGCTCCCTTCAGTGCCTCCTCGGTCTCCTTCGAGAGGACCCTCTCCTCGACGATCGCCTGGCCAATCTGCGGCGCCTGGGCGGCCATGAACTCGTGGAAGCCGCTCTCCCACGCCTTGATCTGGTCCACCGGAACGTCGTCGAGGAACCCGTTGGTGACGGCGTAGATGATCATCACCTGCTGCTCTACCGGCATGGGCGTATATTGCGGCTGCTTGAGCACCTCGACGGTGCGCGCGCCGCGCGCCAGCTGCTTTTGGGTGGCCGGGTCGAGGTCGGAGCCGAACTGGGCGAATGCCTCGAGCTCCCGATACTGGGCGAGGTCGAGGCGAAGCCGTCCGGCGACCGATTTCATCGCCTTGATCTGCGCATTGCCGCCGACCCGCGACACCGAGATACCGACGTTCACGGCTGGGCGCGTACCGGCGTAGAACAGATCGGCCTCGAGAAAGATCTGGCCATCGGTGATCGAGATGACGTTGGTCGGGATGTAGGCCGAGACGTCGCCCGCCTGTGTCTCGATGATCGGGAGCGCGGTCAGAGAGCCGCCGGCCTTGAAGATCGTCTCGTTGTCCACGATCCCTTCATCCGCGCTCAGCTTGGCGGCGCGCTCGAGCAACCGGGAGTGGAGATAGAAGACGTCTCCCGGATACGCCTCGCGACCCGGCGGGCGGCGGAGCACGAGCGAGAGCTGCCGGTACGCAGCGGCCTGCTTGGACAGATCGTCGTAGATGCACAACGTCGGCTGCCCCTCGTGGTACATGAAATACTCCGCCATGGCGCAGCCGGAATACGGGGCGATGTATTGCATCGGCGCGGGGTCGGACGCGGTCGCGACGACGACGATCGAGTACTCCATCGCGCCGTTCTCGCGCAGCCGCTCGACAATCGAGGAGACGGTGGACGCTTTCTGCCCGATGGCCACGTAGACGCAGATGACCCCGGTGCCCTTCTGGTTGATGATCGTGTCGATCGCGATGGCCGTCTTGCCGATGCCTCGATCCCCGATGATGAGCTCGCGCTGGCCGCGGCCGATCGGGATCATGGCATCGATGGCTTTGATCCCGGTCTGGAGCGGCTCCTTGACGGGCTGGCGGACGATGATGCCAGGGGCGGTGGACTCGACCTTTCGGCTCATCGAGGCGTTGATGGGACCGCGGCCGTCGATCGGACTGCCGAGCGCGTCCACGACGCGACCCACCATCTCGGGCCCGACGGGGACCTCGAGCACTCGGCCGGTGCGGCGCACCTCGTCGCCCTCCTTGAGCTGGAGGTAGTCACCGAGGATGACCGCGCCGATGTTGTCCTCCTCGAGGTTGAGGGCGAGGGCGGTGATGCGGTTGCCGGTCTCGTTGGCGGTGCAATCGAGCATCTCGCCCGCCATGGCGCGTCCGAGACCGTAAATGCGCGCGATGCCGTCCTTGACCTCGAGGATGGAGCCGACGTCATCGACGCCGAGGTCGGAGAGATCCGCAGCCTCGATCTCGCGGAGGAGGATATCCTTGATCTCGGCGGGGCGGAGGGTGGTATCGGAGGCCATGCGTGCGCTCGTCGAACGGGGTTGGAGGGCCCGGCTGTCGCTTGTGAATTTTATCACAAGCAATGTCCGAGGACAATAGGCGCCGCGGCGGCGCCCCTACTTCCTCACGAACCTCGCCACGACGTCTTCCACGCGCAGACGCGCCAGCGAAGTCGGGGTGGTGCCCAGCACCCGCTTTGTGAGCTCGGCCAATCGCGGAAGCGAAGAGAATCCGAGCACGGTCGCGACCTCACCCGGGCCATGACCCGGATTCTTCGCGAGTTCGGACGCGGCGAGCAGCCGGACCAGGTCGATCAACTTTTTCAGTCGCATCGTCCCGGAGCCGGCGAATGATCGGCTGAGATGCTCGCGCGTGACCCCCAGCGCGGAAGCGAGTGCGGACGTCCGGACCGTCTGGCCGGCGCGCGTCACGAGCTGCGTCCAGACGGATCGTTGCAGAGGGGTCACCAGACCGAGCGACGGGGGAGGGTCGGCAAGAGCGCGGGCGAAGCGTGCGGTGAAGCCGTGCCAGGTCAGGAGGAATCGAAGCAGCCCGTCGTCGGTTCCTTCCGCGAGGACATCGACGAAATCGCTCGCGATCGCCGAGCCGATCGCGGGTCCATCAACCGAGCGCCAGGGCGAGACTCCGAGGAACGCGACGCTCGGATATTGCGGCGCCAGCGCGACCGCGGCCGCCACCTGTTCGGCGGATCCTCCCAGGTCCACGAGCGCCGCATCGACGAGTCGCACCGCGAAGGCGGCGGCAAACCCGCCAGGGGTGCGGGTCGCGAGAATTCGCCGGCGCCGACGCGGGAGCGAGCCGCGCAGCATCGTCCGGATTCGCTCCCTCGGGGCAAACGCGAGGATGAGTGGCGGCGTCGGGGCCGACACGACTTACGGCCCGACGGGGAGTCCGTCCACCATGGCCGCCGCACGGCGCAGCACGTCGCGGGCGTTCGCGTACGAGATCAACTCCATCGCATCGTCCAGCGGCATCCAGCGGCAGGCCGTGATCCCCTCGTCGCGTTGGGGATTCGTGTCTCCCTCGGTGGCTTCCATCAAATAGAAGTGGCACACCTTGTGGATGAGGCGGCCGCGGAAGCGGAAGTACCAGTCGATCGCCTCGATCTCGCCGCGCAGGCTCAGGTCATCGAGCCCCGTCTCTTCGGCAACCTCTCGCAGAGCCGCTGCCGACGCCGACTCACCATCCTCGAGGTGTCCCTTGGGGAAGCCCCAGTTGCGGTAGCTGTCCCGGATGAGAAGGAAGAGCGGCCGGCCGTCGTCGATCCGGAAGACGACTCCGCCCGCGGACGTTTCCTGCTTGGCCCGTACGCGGGTCATCGCGCCGCGGCCGTGCTGTCCGACTCGGCTTCCTGCGGCGCAGCCTCGAAGGGAACGCCGGCGGCGCCGAGGGTGGCTCGCCCTTCGATGAACTGTCGCACCACCGGGTCACGGGTGCTCCGGATCTCGGCCACCGTTCCAACCTGGCGCACGCCCCCCTCGTACAGCATCGCGATCCGCGAGCCGACGGTGTAGGCGCTACGCATGTCGTGCGTGATGACCACGCTCGTGACGCCGAGCTGCTGGCGCATGCGCACCATGAGCTGGTCGATCACCGCGCTGGTGACCGGATCGAGGCCGGTGGTCGGCTCATCGTAGAGGATGTACTTCGGGCGGAGCGCGATGGCCCGGGCGATGCCCACGCGCTTGCGCATGCCGCCCGACAGCTCCGCCGGAAAACGCTCGCCGACCTCGGGCAGGTCCACGAGCGCGAGCGCCTCATTGACGCGAGCGACGATCTCCCGCGAGCCGAGCAGCCCCTGCTTGCGCAGCCCCATGGCCACGTTCTCGGCGATCGTGAGAGAATCGAAGAGGGCCGCGAACTGGAAGACGTATCCGATGCGGGACCGCAGAGCGTACAGATCGCGTCGTGAGAGGTTGGCCACGTCGAGGTCATCCACCCACACTTCGCCACGGTCCGGCTCGAGCAGGCCGACGATGTGCTTGATGGCGACGGACTTCCCCGTTCCCGAGTAGCCGATGATCACCATCGTCTCCCCCTCCGTGATGTCGAGGGTGAAGCCGGTGAGCACCCGCTTGGGCCCGAAAGATTTGTGCACGTCGACGAGGCGGATCATCGCGGAAATTTGCCACGCCGCGGCGGACAATGTAAGCGCGCCCGCCCCATGGCATCGGATGCGATGGGGGCGGCCCCGTGAGGAGCCGCCCCCCGATCCCAACCCGACCGGCCGACGGTCTACGCTGCGAAGCTGCCGAGAGCGCGGCCGACGTCGCCTTCACGGAGTCGCTTGAGCGCGCGATCGCGAAGCTGGCGCACGCGCTCGCGCGTCACGCCGAGCATCGAGCCGATCTCCTCGAGCGTGTGCTCGCGACCGCCATCGAGGCCGAAGTACAGTCGGAGCACCTTGGCGTCACGAGGCGGCAGCGTATTGAGCGCAGATTCGATCTCGTCGGTGAGAAAGCGATTCATGGCTTCCTCTTCCGCATCCGGCATCTCATCGGCGACGAAGCGCTCGATCAGGGAGCGATCGCCTTCCGGGTCCATGGGCGCGTCGAGTCTCACGTCGCCGGTGTTGAGCGCGGCCAGCGACTGGACGACGTCCACCGACAGTCCGGTGAGGTGCGCGAGCTCCTCGGGGTGCGGCTCGCGACGAAGCTTCTGCCGGAGAATCTCGGACGCCTTGATGATGCGCGAGAGATCCGCGGTCCGGTTGAGCGGGACGCGGACGGTTCGCCCCTGCCGTGCCAGCGCCGACAGGATCGCCTGGCGAATCCACCACACGGCATAGGAGATGAACTTGACGCCCTGATCGGGGTCGAACTTCCGCGCCGCGGTGAGCAGCCCGACGTTCCCCTCGCCGATCAGGTCGATCAGGGGGAGGCCGCGGTTCTGATACTTCTTGGCGACGGAGATGACGAAGCGCAGGTTGCGCTTCACGAGCTCCTGCAGCGCGTCCTGGTCGCCGGCGCGAATGAGCCGCGCGAGGTCGAACTCCTGCGTCCCCTTGAGGAGCGGGTAGGTCGAGACCTCGTACAGGTACTGGTCGAGAATGTCCCGCTCCGGCTCGCTCGGCGCGATGCCGGCAGGGGCGGCGCGCCGACGGGTGGATGGGGGGGGGCGCTTGACTTCAGTCATTGGGCACATGCCTCAGGATTCGAATTCGGTATCGGCGAAACGGTTCGCCGGGTACTTCGCTTTCTCCTCGCGGCGGGCGACACGAACGGGCCACTGCCCGAACGGGAGCCGGCGAGGAGCGGTGCAAAATACTCGCCGCGGGGAATAAAGCTAGCCCCGCTTTGTTGACTTCCAGCCATACCCCTGACTATTCTTGGAGGTTCCGGGTCGCCCTTTTTGGGCTCCCCGGCCCGAGGGGGCGTAGCTCAGTTGGGAGAGCGCTTGAATGGCATTCAAGAGGTCAGGGGTTCGATTCCCCTCGCCTCCACTCGGATGAGTCGGCGAGGTCCGTCATCCGTTCCCGAGCGGCATGCGCGCCGGTGCGTTGCCGCTCGCGCCGCGGGAATAGCTCAGTTGGTAGAGCACAACCTTGCCAAGGTTGGGGTCGCGGGTTCGAGTCCCGTTTCCCGCTTGCTGGGGTGAAGTCCGGATTGGCATCCTCACGACATGAATAACGCGTTCGCGGCTCGCCTGGTTTCCGGGAGATCGCGGATGCGGGGGCGGTTAGCTCAGTTGGTTAGAGCGCCACGTTGACATCGTGGAGGTCACAAGTTCGAGTCTTGTACCGCCCATGCAGGAGACGCGCTCGAGATGGTGAGACGCCCCGCGATCGCATCGTGGGGCGTCGTGGTGTTCGCGCTTGACCATCCGCGTCGTGACGGGTAGCTTTGCAGTGGCTGATGGCGGACGCTTCAAGGCACGATTGGAGCGCTCCGCCATTTGTCCCTTGCTCCACCGGAAGCATGGGGAAAAAAATACGTGCGCCCGTAGCTCAATTGGATAGAGCATCAGACTACGGATCTGAGGGTTGGGAGTTCGAGTCTCTCCGGGCGCGCCTGAGACATCCGCGGGTCGGGATGTCTGGCGGGGCGTGGCGCAGCCCGGTTAGCGCGCCTGGTTCGGGACCAGGAGGTCGGTGGTTCAAATCCACTCGCCCCGACCATGGCAAGAGGAGCTCGCCCGGGCTCCTTTTGTGTTTCGGTCGCACTTGCAGTCGCACCAAGCGGGCGTCGGGCCCGTGCAGGTCGGGCGCGAGTAGCTCAGGTGGATAGAGCGTCGGCCTCCGGAGCCGAAGGTCGTGGGTTCGAGTCCCGCCTCGCGCGCTTGGAAAGAAGAGAGCCTCCACCGGCATGCTGGTGGAGGCTCTCTCAATTCCTGTCCTCGCCGCCTCGCGTTCAGAGCGTCGCGCTGTGCGCTTCCCCCTTCCGAACGCTCTGCCGGTTCCAGGCTGTCCACGCGCCGCCCGGTCGGGCCGGATCGGCATCACGTCGCCAGCAGACGTCCTGATCGGTCGTGAT
>JALYXJ010000018.1 GCA_030947165.1 Gemmatimonadota bacterium | reverse complement strand
CCGCGTGCTCGAGCGTCTGGTTGAGATCGGCGCCGCTTCCCGGCACGCGCAGGTTCCGCCAGAACTCCTCACGGAGGGCCGGAATCTCCTGAAGCGCCTTCTTCAGCCCCTCGGCCGAGCGAGCCATGCCGCAGAACTCCCACATGATCCGCCCGAGCTCCCGATGGAACGACGCCGGCGTACGGGTTCCCCCGATGTCCAGCAACCGCTGCGTGCGCTTCACCACCTCGGCCTCGGCTGCGCGGACTTCCGGGGCGTCCGAGCGCACCGCCTCCAGCCGGTTCGACGCGAGATAGTCGCCGATGGTGTACGGCAGCACGAAGTAGCCGTCGGCGAGTCCCTGCATCAACGCGCTCGCCCCCAGCCGGTTCGCGCCGTGGTCGGAGAAGTTCGCCTCCCCGGCAACGTGCAGGCCGGGGATGGTGCTCATCAGGTTGTAGTCCACCCAGAGCCCGCCCATGGTGTAATGCACCGCGGGGTAGATGCGCATCGGCACCCTGTACGGATTCTCATCGGTGATGCGCTCGTACATCTCGAACAGGTTGCCGTACCGCTCGCGGATCCTGTCTTCACCAAGCCGCGCAATCGCGGCGGCGAAGTCGAGGTAGACGCCGCGACCGCCGGGCCCCACGCCGCGCCCTTCGTCGCAGACCTCCTTGGCCGCCCGCGACGCGATGTCGCGTGGGGACAGGTTGCCGAACGCCGGATACTTCCGCTCCAGGAAGTAGTCGCGCGCGTCCTCGGGAATCTCGTTCGGCGGCTTCGGGCAGTCGTCCTTCCGCTTGGGCACCCAGACGCGGCCGTCGTTGCGCAGCGACTCCGACATGAGCGTCAGCTTGCTCTGGTGCTCGCCGTGCACCGGGATGCACGTCGGATGGATCTGGGTGTAGCACGGATTCCCGAAGGCTGCACCGCGTTTATAGCTGCGCCAAATCGCCGTCGTGTTGCAGCCCTTCGCATTCGTGGAGAGATAGAACACGTTCCCGTATCCGCCGGTCGCCAGCACCACGGCGTCGGCCAGATGCGGCTCGATCGCCCCCGTCACCATGTCGCGCACGACGATCCCGCGCGCGCGCCCGTTGACGACGATGAGGTCGAGCATCTCGGCGCGGGGGAACATCGTGACCCCGCCTCGATCGATCTCCTTCTCCAGCGCCTGGTAGGCGCCGAGGAGGAGCTGCTGGCCGGTCTGCCCCCGGGCGTAGAAGGTGCGCGACACCTGCGCGCCGCCGAACGACCGGTTAGCCAGGAGTCCCCCGTACTCGCGCGCGAACGGCACCCCCTGCGCCACGCATTGATCGATGATGTTGACGCTGATCTGCGCCAGCCGGTAGACGTTGGCCTCCCGCGCCCGGAAGTCGCCGCCCTTGATCGTGTCGTAGAACAACCGCTGGATGCTGTCGCCGTCGTTCTGATAATTCTTCGCCGCGTTGATGCCCCCCTGCGCGGCGATGGAGTGCGCGCGCCGCGGCGAGTCCTGATAGCAGTAGCAGCGGACGTTGTATCCCAGCTCGCTCAGCGTCGCGGCGGCGGCACCCCCGGCGAGCCCGGAGCCGACGACGATCACCGAGAACTTCCGCTTGTTCGCCGGGTTCACGAGCTTCATGTCGAACCGATGCTTGTCCCACTTTTCGGGCAGCGGTCCGGCGGGGATCCTGGACTTGAGGTCGAGCGGCATCTAGCGGATCACTCCGAAGAACACGGCGACGGGCACCGCGGTGAAACCGAGCCAGACGACGAGGGCCACGGCCGTCGCGACACGACGCTGTAGCGGATATGGCGACGGCTTGTTCAGGCCGAGGGTCCGCACCGAGCTCCACGCGCCATGAAAGAGGTGCAGCATGAGGAAGAGCATCGACACCACGTAGAACGCCACCACCCACGGCGTGCGAAACGCCGAGATCACGTTGCCGTACACGTCGGTGTGACTGAACTGTGGGTACATCGCGTCCGGCCGGCTCGCCACCGGAAACACGGTGCCCGTGGTGAAGTGCAGGATGTGGAACACGATGAAAACGAGGAGCAGGACCCCGCCCCACCGCATCGTGCGCGATGCGATGGTCGAGACCTGCGGCTCCCGCCTTTCATAGTCCACGGGGCGGGCCTGACGCTTGATCATCGTCAACTGCCACGCCATCAGGATGTGCAGCAGCACGGCGGCCAACAGGCCGAGCCGCGCCAGCCACAGCAGCTCACCCGTGCTCTGCAGGAAGGCGGCATAGGCATTCATCTTCGTTGCGCCGATGAACACCTGCAGATTGCCGAGCATGTGCGCGATCACGAAGGCGACGAGGAGCAGGCCCGTCACGGCCATGATCACCTTCTTGCCGATCGTCGAACGGTACAGCGTCAGTGCCCACATCGCTCTAGAGTTTGATCGCGGCCATCGGCTCGCGGACCGCGTCCGCGCTCTTCTGCAGCGCGGCCTTCTCATCCGGAGTCAACTGCACCTCGATCACCTTCTCGAGCCCGTTCTTCCCGAGCACGCAGGGCACGCCGAGGAAGAGATCCTTCATCCCGTATTCGCCCTGGAGCCACGCCGCGCACGGCAGGATGCGGCGCTGGTCGTTCACGATCGCTTCGGCCATCTGCACCGCGCCCGCCGACGGAGCGTAGTACGCCGAGCCGGTCTTGAGGTGCTTTACAATCTCGGCGCCGCCGTTGCGCGTGCGGTCGACGATCTTGTCGAGCGTCGCCTTGTCCATCAGCTGCGTGATCGGAATGCCGCTCACGCTCGTGTACGAGATCAGCGGCACCATCGTGTCGCCGTGGCCACCGAGCACCATCGCCTGGATGTCGCGCACCGAGACGTCGAGCGCCTCGGCGAGGAACGCGCGGTAGCGGGCTGTGTCGAGCACCCCTGCCATGCCGATCACGCGCTGCCGCGGGAAGCCCGAGGCCTTCATGGCGACGTAGCACATGACGTCGAGCGGATTGCTGACGATGATGAGGATGGCCTTGGGGGAGCTCTTGGCGATTTGCTCGGAGACCGACTTGACGATGCCGGCATTGGTGTTGAGCAGGTCGTCGCGAGACATACCGGGCTTCCGCGCGATGCCGGCGGTGATGATGACGATGTCCGAGTCCTTCGTCTCGTCGTAGCCGTTCGTGCCGATCACGCGGGAATCGAATCCCTCGATCGGCGCACTCTGCCACTGGTCGAGGGCCTTCCCCTGCGGAATCCCCTCGGCGACGTCCACCATGACGACCGTGCGTGCGAGCTCCTTCTCCGCGACGCGCTGCGCAGCCGTGGCTCCGACGTTGCCGGCGCCGACGACAGTGATCTTATTGACCATGAGAGCGAATGTCTGAGGTGAGTGCTGCCTCAGAGAAAACTAGTGGGGTGGCGCGGGGAGTCTACCCTCTCTGAACGACGTTTGTCGGCTGTCGGTTTGTCGGCTCTCGCCGGGCACACCAGTCGCGCTCCGGGGTGCCGGCCGAAAGCCGAGAGCCGAAAAACCGACGAGTGCCGTTGAGCCTTAGCCTCCGACCTGCGAGAGCGCCCTGAGCCCCCCCACTCGCCGCTGCAGCAGCGCGTGCGCCTCGGGCTTCTCCGCCAGCGCCTGTTGCACGAACGGCGCGAGCGACGTGCCGGCCCGCAGCGGCGCGCGAAGGTCCACCTCGTGGTCGCCGAAGAGACAGGTGCGCAGGCGCCCGTCGGCCGTCAGACGCACGCGGTTGCAGCTCCCGCAATAGGTGTGCGTCATCGGAGTGATCACCCCGATGGTCCCCTGCGCGCCCGGAATACGCGAGTAGGTCGCCGGCCCGTTGCCACGGGGTGGACCCGCGGCCGGCTCCAGCGCGCCATACACTGACCGGATCCGCCGGAGAATCTCGTCGCTTGGCACAACATGCTCCTCGGTGAGCGACTCCATCTCGCCCACAGGCATGAGCTCGATGAATCGCACGTGCCATGGATGCTCGACCGTGAGGCGCGCGAAGTCCACCACTTCGTCGTCGTTCATGCCGCGCATCACCACCACGTTCAGCTTGATCGGCGCCAACCCCGCTGCCTGCGCCGCCTCCGCAGCGCGCACGGGATCGAACCCCAGGTCGCGCCGCGCAATGGCGACGATGCGATCGGCCTGGAGGCTGTCCGCCGAGATGTTCACGCGGTCCAGACCCGCCACCGCGAGCTCGCTCGCGAGCGCCGGCAGCTTCACGCCGTTCGTCGAGAGCGCGATGTCTTCGACGGTGGGCACAGCCCGCAGCATCCGCACGAGCGTCGACAACTGCGGTCGGATCGTCGGCTCGCCGCCGGTGAGCCGAATGCGACGCAGCCCCATCTCGGAGAGCTGCGAGACCACCTCGGTGATCTCCTCGTAGCTGAGGATGTCGGCCTTGGGCAGCCACGGCAGCCCCTCGAGCGGCATGCAATAGCGGCAGCGGAAGTTGCACTTGTCGGTCACGGAGATGCGGAGGTACTCGATCGTCCGCCCGAACTGATCGCGCAGCGCGCTCATGGATGCGCTCCCGCCGCCGGCCGGCCGAGCGGATCGACCCATTCGCGCGTGCCGTCGACATAGCGCTCGCGCTTCCAGATCGGCACGCGGCGCTTCAGCTCCTCGATGATCCAGCGCGACGCGTCGTAGGCAATGCCGCGATGCGGATGCGCGACGGCGATCCCGACGCTCGCGTCCTCGAGATCGAGGTCGCCGAGCCGGTGTTCGATCGCGATGTCCGGCGTACCGAATTTTTCAGCCGCCTCCCGCGCGATCGACGCGAGCTCGGCCTCCGCCATCGACTCGTAGGCCGAGTACTCGATGCCCGTGACGCTGCGCCCGTCGTTCACGTCGCGGACGACGCCGACGAACAGCAGCATCGCGCCGTTGGCCGGCCGCCCGACCGACCGCAGGAGGGCGACGGGATCGATGACGTCGCGGTGCAGCCGAGCAGCCGGAGTCATCC
>JALYXJ010000017.1 GCA_030947165.1 Gemmatimonadota bacterium | reverse complement strand
CGGACGGCATCGACGAATCCATCGCCGGCGATGAGCTCCGCGCACGGTACGCCGTACGGATGATCGAGAGCCGGCATCCCGCACTCATGCTCGCCTACTTTACCGCGCTCGACCACGAGCAGCACGGCAGCGGGCCATTCAGTCGAGCGTCGCTCGCCACGCTCGAGCGCATCGACGCGATCATTGGCTTACTGGCTGGCGCCGCTGACCGGGCCTACGGCGGCGACGCGGTGATCGCGATCGTGTCGGACCACGGTTTCCAGCGCACCTCGCACGCGGTGAACCTCAGCCACGCGCTTCGGTCGGCCGGACTGGTGGATTATGCGCCGGGTGCGGACGACAAGCCCACCGCCTGGCGCGCGGCGATCTGGCCCGGTGGCGCGTCAGCCGCGATCGTGCTCGAGGACACGAGCGACGCCCGCACCCGCGATCGCGTGATCGGGCTCCTTCGCTCACTGGCCGCGGACAGCACCAACGGCATCGATCGTGTCATCGATGGCGCGGAGCTGCGTCGCCGTGGCGGATTTCCCGGCGCGATCGCGCTCGTCAATCTCAGAGAGGGCTATACCCTCGGCGACAATTCCCGTGGCCCGCTCGTCGTCCCGGTCTCCGCCGGCGGCATGCATGGCTACCTGCCCGATGCAACGGCGATGCGCGCCAGCTTCATTATCGCGGGACCGGGCATTCCGGCGGGGCGGGCGCTCGGCGTGATCGATCAGCGAGCCGTTGCACCCACCTTGGCAAAGGTGCTCGGGGTGCGGCTGCCGCAGGCCGAGGTCGAGAGCGTGCTACCGTAGCTGACAGCTTGCAGACCCCGCCGCCCGACAGAAGCTTTCGAAGGAGGTGTCACCCTGCGCAGCGACGGGTCTGCAGTGCAGGTCCTTCGCTGCGCTCAGGACGACAGCCGCGGGATGGTGGCCGGGGACCGCCCGCCCCTGGTGCCCGCGTCCTTCTGGGTTGGGTATACTCGGGGTGGCCCGCCCGTTGCCGTTGCAGCGGCACGTGGCGCTGGCGCGTAGCTGACTCGTACGCCCGCGCGGTTTCCTCCAGACCCACGCGATGTTCATCTCCGATTTTGCCATTCGGCGACCGATCATCACCATTGTGACGATGATCGCGCTCGTCGTGTTCGGTATTGCCGCGCTCGCGCGACTCCAGACGGACGAATTTCCCGACATCGACGCGCCGATCGTCTTCATCGGAATCGTCTATCCGGGCGCCTCACCGGATCAGGTCGAGCGCGAGGTCGTCAACCGCCTCGAGGACCGCATCTCGGGGATCTCGGGCCTCGACATTCTCCGGTCGACCTCGACGGACGGCTTCGCCCAGATCATCGTCCAGTTCAGCTTCGGCAAGCCGGTCGATCAGGCGACGCAGGACGTGCGTGACGCGATCTCGGCCGTGCGCGCGCAATTGCCGTCGGAGATCATCGAGCCGATCGTCCAGCGCTTCGATCCGTCGTCACTGCCGATCGTCTCGCTGGCGCTCACGTCGCTCACGCTCACGCCGGCACAGCTCACGCAGATCGCCGATCAGACGATCGCAAGCGACCTGCGCTCCATCCCGGGGGTGGCGCAGGTCAACATCGCCGGCGCGGACAGCGCGACGCTCAACGTGGTGCTCGATCCGCCGCGGCTGAGCGGCGCGGGAGTCGGGGTGGATCAGGTGGTGGGCGCCATTCGCGCCCAGAATCTCGCCGCGCCCGTGGGTGAGGTGACCGGACCGGTGACCGAGCGCGCGATCCGGCTGGAGGGTCGGCTCGAGCGGCCCGAAGACTTTGGCCGCCTCACAGTCGCCGTCCGCAACGGCCTGCCGATCCACCTGAGCGACGTCGCCACGACCGAGGCCGGCGCGGCCGAGCGCCGCTCCGCCGCCCTGTTCAGCGGGCGAGAGGCGATCGGGCTCGACCTGGTGAAGTCGAAAGGCTACAGCACCACCACGGTGAGCGACGCGATCGCGAAGCGGCTCCCGGCGCTCATCGCGCAGCTGCCGAAGGGCACGACGATCGAGGTCGTCCGCGACGCCGGCGTGCGGGTCCGCAACTCCGTGCGCAATGTACAGGAGGCGCTGGTCGAAGGCGCGCTCCTGACCGTGCTGGTCGTGTTCCTCTTCCTGAACTCGTGGCGCTCCACCGTGATCACCGGCCTGGCGCTGCCGGTGTCGGTGCTCGCCTCGTTCGTGCCGCTGTGGATCTTCGGGTTCACGCTGAACACGATGTCACTGCTCGGGCTCTCGCTCGCGATCGGCATCCTGATCGACGACGCGATCGTGGTGCGCGAGAACATCGTGCGCCACGTCGAGATGGGAAAGGATCACGTCGAAGCGTCGCACGAGGCGACTGACGAGATCGGGCTGGCCGTCGCGGCGACGACCTTCTCGATCGTCGCCGTGTTCGTGCCCGTCGGATTCATGAACGGATTCGCCGGTCAGTGGTTCAAGCCGTTCGCGCTGACGATTGCCGCAGCCGTGCTCGTTTCGCTCTTCGTCTCCTTCTCGCTCGATCCAATGCTGTCGGCCTACTGGCCCGACCCGCAGATCGAGGCCCACGAACGGCGCAATCCGATCGCGCGCACGCTCGATCGCTTCAACCAGTGGTTCGATCGTCAGGCGCAGCGGTATCGGCGCGGCGTCGCCTGGGCACTGGATCACCGGGCGGCGATGATCGCTCTGGCGGCTGGCTCGTTCATCGCCGCGATCGCGGTGCAGGTGCTGTTCGGCGGCTTCGGCTTCGTTCCGGAGAGCGATCGCAGCGAGACGACCGTCATCGTCGAGGCGCCTCCCGGGTCGAGCCTCGAGTACACGCGCGTCGTCACCGAGCAGGTCGCCCGGCGTGTGCGCGCCCATCCTGAAGTGCGGTACACCTACGCCACCGTCGGCAGCGCGTCGGGCTCCGGGGGTGTGGACGTGGGCTCGGTGTACGTGCGACTGGTCGACAAGAAGAACCGGAACGTCAGCCAGGCGGCGTTCGGCAAACGGCTGCGGCGCGAGCTGCGCCAGGTGGGCGACGCGAACGCCTACCTGCTCGAGGCCGGAGGACCGGGCGGTGGACAGAAGCCTCTTCAGCTCCAGCTGCAGGGCCCCGACGCGACGACGCTGGGCCAGCTCGCCGATTCCCTCGCCAGGCTCGTGCGTCAGGCGCCCGGCGCCGTGGACGTCGGGCTGTCGTCGAAGGGACAGAAGCCCGAGCTCAAGATCACCGTGGATCGCGGGCTCGCCGGCTCGCTCGGCGTGAGCGTCGGTCAGATCGCGCAAGCCTTGCGGCCCGCGTTCGCCGGTGTTGACGCGGGCACCTGGGTGGATCCCTCGGGCGAGACCCGCTACATCCGCGTGAGGCTGCCGCCCCAGTTTCGTGAGAGCCCGGCGGATCTCGCGCGGATTCCGATCGTGCTGCCGGCCGCCCCGAGCGGAGGTGGACCAGCCGTGGTTCCGTTGGGGCAGGTGGCGACGATCACCAACAGTGCCGGCCCCGCGCAGATCGAGCATCTCAATCGCATCCGCACGATCACCATCGGCGCGAACGTGGAAGGCACGTTCGGCAACGTGACGCGAGAGGTGCAACAGCGGACGAGCAGGATGCGGCTGCCGGTGGGCTATCAGATCGTCTCGGGCGGGCAGGTGAAGGATCAGGCCGAGGTATTCGGCTCCATCTTCGCGGCGCTCGGGATTGCCGTGATGCTGATGTACCTGATCCTCGTCGTGCAGTTCGGGTCGTTCCTCGACCCAATCGCGATCCTGGCAGCGTTGCCGCTGTCGCTGATCGGCGTGGTGCTCGCGCTGCTCGTCACGCGAGACACCCTCAACATCATGTCGCTGATCGGCGTGATCCTCCTGATGGGGATCGTGGCCAAGAACGCGATCCTGCTGATCGACTTCGCGAAGTGGACGCACGAGCAGAAGCACGTCCCGATGCGCGACGCGCTGATCGAAGCGGGCGCCATTCGGCTCCGGCCGATCCTCATGACGACCCTCGCGCTGATCGCCGGGATGATCCCAGTGGCGCTCGGACGCGGCGAGGGCGCGGACTTCCGCTCGCCGCTCGGACGCGCCGTGATCGGCGGGACGATCACGTCGACGGTGCTGACCCTGTTCGTGATCCCGACGGTGTACGAGATTCTCGACGACTGGCGCGAGAAGCTGGGGGCGCGCCTCCGGAAGCGGAGTACGGCGTCGCACGCGGGCCCCGTTCCGCAGCCCACGCCGGGCGACTGAGGCGCTGATGCCGCTTCCAAACGAAGGCTCGTCGGCGCGCCGTCCGATCGGTCGACTCCTGCTCGCGATCGTGTTTGCGCTGTGCGCGATCAGCGCATGGATGCAGGTCGTGTTCGTGCCCCTCTCTCTGACGCGCGACCCACTGGTGTTGACGCTGCTTCAAGCGATCATGGGCCTCGCCGCGACCGCGGCGGCCTGGGGCAGTTGGGCAGGGAGGCGGTGGGCGCCGTGGGCGGCGCTCCTCTATGCACTGGTGACGGCCGGCGTGCTCATCGTGCTCGGTCCCCTGCTTGGGCTGTCGGCGGAGTCCCGTCACGAACTCCGGATTGGATCCGTATCCGTGGTACTGCTGGGGCTGGCCGCGGGGTGGTACCTCGGCCGCGACACTCCGTCCTATCGCTGAGGAGCCACCATGTCGATCCCGCTGCTGGTTGGTGTGCTGGCGTTTGTCATCGTGATCGCCGCGGCGGCGGGCGTCTGGCGTGCGCGGGGCCGCGGCGCGAACACGGTGCAGTCGTCGCTCATGCTCCTCGTGCTCGCGGTGATCGCGGTGGGGCTCGTATGGTTCGTCCTCCAGGGTCGGTAGCCACTGCACAGCCGCGGGGCAACGACGGTCGAGTGCTCCTTTCAGCTCACACCGCGTCGGACAGCGACTGGAAGTTGAAGTCCTTCACCCGCAGCGACGGCATCACCTGGCCCGCCGCCGTCCGCTCGGCCCGCCCGATCTCCTCGATCTTGCTGAGCATGAACAGCGGACTCTCGTTCCAGCGGAAGTTCTTGAGCGGCCGCGTGATCTTGCCGTTCTCGATCAGGAAGGTCCCGTCACGCGTGAGACCCGTGAGCAGCACGGTGCGCGGATCGAGGAAGCGGATGTAGAAGAAGTGGGTGACGAGCACACCGCGCGCCGTGCCGGCGATCAGCTCCTCGGTGGACTTGGTGCCGCCGACGAACTTGAGTCCACCACCACCGCCGCCGCCGCCGCCACCGCCCCCACCGCCCCCACCGCCCCCGCCGCTACCCGTCGTCGCCGGCACGCCCTTCTGCTGCGCCCAGTATCGATCGTACGAGAAGTTCTTCAGCACGCCGTTCTCGATGTACGTCACCCGCCCTAGAGGAAAGCCAGAACTATCGAAAGGCTGGGCGAGCAGGTCCGGATCCGTAGGGTCGGAGTAGATAGTCACGCGCTCATCGGCGATCTTCTCGCCGAGCTTCGTGCCGCCGCCCTTCTTGCTGAAGGTGCCGCGCCCCTCGTCGTTCGCCCGTGCGTTGAATGAGCCCATCAGCAGCGGCATGATGTCCGCCACCGCCTGCGGCTCGAGCACCACCGTATAGAGTCCGGGCTCGATCGCCGTTGGCTTGCGGCTCGCCACCGCCTTTTGCGCCGCGGCGCGCCCCAGCGACACCGGCTCGAGCAGCGACCAGTCGCGCGCTCCGCCGCTCGCCCAGCCGGAGCCGGTGGCGTCAGGGGTTCGCACGGTCGTGGAGAGGTCGGCGTCGCTGTTGCGGTGATAGGCAAACAGCCCGCGGCTCGTCGCCACGGCATTCGCGCCCGTGTTCGCCCGCAGGAATCCGGCGACGAACATGGTTCCCTCGGCGCGCCCGATCTGCTCGGCCGTCGCGATGATCTGCTTGGCCGTGGCCGCGCGCGCTTCGGCGCTCAGGCCGGCCGTGGAGTCGAAGAAGCTGTTCACCGGCGTGTAGGTCTGGGCGCCGAGCTCCGGCATCAACTCCGGATCTTCAGGGCTCAGCTTTGCGAGACGCTCGGCCAGATCCACCGTCCGGCGCAGCCCTTCGTCGTCGAGGATGTTGGTCTGCGACGACGCGTGCCGCTTGCCGACGGTGGACGTCACGGTGACGACCGTGTTCGTGGAGCCGCCGCTCGTGGTGATCTCGTTGCCGGCGAAGCGCGTGTTGCCGCTCCAGCCGCTGTTGATGTTCACGCGCGTCTCGTCGGCCTTGGCGAACGAGAGCACCCGCTGCGCGAGCGCCCGCGCCTCCGCTTCCGTCAGATAATCCGCGTCGGCCGGCGCAAAGAGAGACTTCGTCATCACTCGCCCCTCCCGGTGGTCACGATGTTCACGTTGCGAAACCGCGCGGGGGGACATCCGTGACTCACCGAGTTCGACTGCGCGGGCTCACCCTTGCCGTCTCCGAACGAGCCGCCCAGCCAGTATGACTTCGCGCCGCCGATCATGTCCATCGAGTTCCAGAAGGCCGGCGTGTTGGCCTGATACGCGACGTCCTTGAGCATGCCGGTGAT
>JALYXJ010000486.1 GCA_030947165.1 Gemmatimonadota bacterium | reverse complement strand
GTGCTGGTCTCCAGCTCGCGCCTCGGCGCGGCGATCAACCTCTACGAGTCGCTGGGATTCGAGCACCGGGCACTGCCGGATGCTCTTCCGTATGCTACGGCCGACGTGTACATGGTTCTGACGCTGGAAGCCGGCCGCGCCCATTGAGGTCGGATAGAACGTCGACGCCCGGAGCAACCAACATGAAGATCATTCGCTTTGGGCTCCTCGCCGTCACACTGCCTCTCGCCACGGCGCTCGCTCAGGGCCCACGCGGTGTCATCGGCGAGCTCGCGCAATCGTGGAGCGGCCGTCGCTTGCACCCTCACTGCCAGTCGTCGGGCCCACGCGGTGAGTATCTCGGAGTTGTCGGATCGCGCTACTGCGAATGGCCGGCGCCTGCCGGCAGCGCCGGTCGCGAGAAGCTGTCGGCATCTTACAACGAGCTCGGTGGACCGGCACTGCTCACGTGGGAGCGGAAGATGTTCGACGCGCCCGACGCACGACGGCTGAGCGACTCACTCGGCGCCGTCCTCGTGAAGCGTGGCCTCGTTGTGCGCCGCTGCCCAGGTGGAGACGTGCCAGCTGGCAAGGCGACGAGCTCAGTCTGGGAAGGCCGCGATCTCCTCGTCATGCTCAACCGCGTCGATCCCCCTGCTGGAGCTCCGAAGATCTCCATCATGGCAACGGATGCGCCAGCGGCCTTTCGGGCGATCTTGTGCCCCAAGAACGCTGACGAACCGGCGTCCCCGAGTCGCGGGTCGGTGCTCGTCCGCCCTGGCGCGGCGCGGCAACCCGACTGACCAGCGACGTCAGGCGACGACGGCCGTGTCCGAGTCGGGGAGCTCCTCAGAATTGCTCTGATCGCAGCCGAGGCGCGCCTTGAGAAACGCTAACACCTCCGCCTCGTGCCGGCGCATGACGGCGCCCTGCGGCTGCCGCTCCTTCCACGTCTGCTCCGGCGCCGGCGGCAGGACGCTCCCTTCGAGGTACGCCGAGATGAGCGTCGGGTGGATGTAGTACTTGCGGCACACGCTCCGCGTGTTGCCGAGCCGCGACGCCGTGTGATCGATCGCCTTGAGCACGTTGCGATCGGCCTCCTTCTTCGTGCGCGCCGGCCCCATGTCGCGCAACTCCTGCGCGGCGATCATGGTGCCTGCCCAGGTGCGGAAGTCCTTCGCCGTGACCTCGCGGCCCGCGATCTCGCGCAGGTAGGCGTTCACGTCCTCCGCCTGCACCGCCTGACGCTGGCCGGCGTCGTCCACGTACTGGAACAGCTCGTAGCCCGGCAGCTCGGCGCATCGCTGCACGATGCGCGCGATGCGGCGGTCGGTCACTGCTACCGCATGCACGACCCCGCTCTTGCCGCGAAAGTCGAAGCGGAGCTTGGAGCCGTCGATCTGCACATGACGCGTCCGAAGGGTCGTCAGCCCGAACGACTTGTTCGCCTTCGCGTACTCCTGCGTGCCCACGCGAATCAGCGTGCGCTCGAGCAGCCACACGATCGTCGCCATCACCTTCTCGCGGGGCAGGTCCGACTTCGCGATGTCGCTCTCGACGCGCTCGCGAATGCGCTGGATCACGTCGCTGAGCGCGATCATCCGGTCGAACTTCACGCCGTCGCGATGCTCGCGAAAGCTCGGGTGATAGCGGTACTGTTTGCGCCCACGCCCGTCGCGCGCCGTCACCTGGAGATGGCCGTCGGGGCTGGGACAGATCCATACCTCCGTCCACGCCGGCGGAATCACGAGCGCGCGGAACCGCCGCAGCGTCGCCCGATCGCGAATGACGTTGCCATCCGGATCGGTGTACGTGAACCCGCGCCCGTGACGGCGGCGTCGAATCCCCGGTATCGCGTCCGTGACGTACAACAGCCCCACCGCTTGCGCGGAGCTGACGTACTCTGGAGCGGCAGGTTGGCCCACGGTCCTCCTCATCAAGTCGCGGCGTCGTCGCCACTCCCGGCCGGAATCTCCGGACGGGTCTCAGG
This sequence comes from Gemmatimonadota bacterium, assembly GCA_030947165.1. The sequence continues at coordinate 4,574 of JALYXJ010000486.1, read as the reverse complement.
CCATGGACGGCGAAGCGAGCCCTGCGGCAACGGGGCTTCCCGAACAAAGGCCGAAAAACGCCGACTATCGGCGAGCGTGCTGGTGGGCCGCGGCGCTATGTTCTCCGCATGACCGCGCCCGCTCCTTCGACGTCCGCCTCTCCCTCCGGGGCTCCTCGCCGCGCCTTCTGGTGGGGGCTCGCCGTGATCGGTCTGGTGCTCGCCCTGTCGGTGGGGGTCATGCTCATCCGCGGCGCCTCAGGGGCCCTCGGTCGCATCGGGCGGCCGGCCGAGCCGGTGATCACCCAGCAGATCGTCGTCGAGCGGCTGCGGGACGTCGCCAAGCTCGTCGCCACCGAGATGACGCTGCGCGACGTGGTGATCTACGAGCAGACGACCTTCGGCTCGACCAAGAAGGTGCTGCTCGTCGTGACGGGGCGAGTGGCAGCCGGAATCAATCTCGAGCACGGCGCGGATGTGCAGATCGACTCGACGGCGAAGCGGATCGGCATCGTCCTGCCGCCGGCGGAGATCCTCAGCGTCGATGTGCTCAACGTGACGACCTACGACGAGCGCGCCGGACTCTGGAACCCATTCCAGCCGGAAGATCGCGATGTCATCCAGCGCCGCATCCGCGGGCAGCTGATGGCCGCGGCGCGCCAGTCGGGGATCCTGCCGCACGCCGACCAGAGCGCGGCCAAGGTGCTCACCGAGCTGCTGAGCCGCGATGGCTACGTCGTGGAAATACGCCGCCCCGTGAGCGAGCGCCCGCTCGGCGGCTGACTTCCATGCGACAGAGCTCTCTCGCGCTTGTCGCCTGTGCACTGTTGGCCGGATGCACGCGAGTGACGGCCAAAGGCGCCGCCGACACCTTCGCCGTGCCGGTCGCGACAGCCATCCTCCTCACGCGTGGTTCAGCGTCGCCACGCTGGTGCACCGCGTTCCCACATACGACACTCGCGATTGGCGATACGGTCACGCTCGTGTGGCCGGATGAGCAGGAAGGTGCGCCGACCCTGAGAACCCTCGTGCGACGGGTGCGCCGCGGGCAGTGTCCGCCCGCATTCAGCCTGATGGGCGACACGCTCGGCAGCGATGTGCAGCGGCCCGCGGATTCGCCGGTGGAGCTGGCTCCGGCGGACTCCGCGGGCGGACGCTCGGAGGAGTACTTCCCGATCGCCATCGCGATCGCCAACGGCGTGCAATGGGTCCGCGGGCCCGACCATCTCGTGCGCGCCGATCTCGACGGCGATGGTCAGCTCGAGCTCGTGCGTTCCTGTGCGAGCCAGGAGGGGCTGCACCTCACCCTCTGGACGGTGACCCGGCCGCGCGTCGCCCCCGACAGCGGCGAGACGCCACGGTGGCACTCCTACTTCCCGCTGGGCTACGACGTGGAGCCCAACTGCACGGCGCGCGAAACCAACTTCTGAGGGCTGGAGCGCGTCCGCTGGCGTGAGGGGGAGCGCCAGGTCAAGTTGTTTTCATGCGAATTTTGGTGGCCGACGACGACCGGATACTCTCCACGCTCATCTGCGCGATCGTGCGCGAGGCGGGGCATACGGCCATTCCGGCATTCGACGCCATGCAGGCCATGATGTTCGCCATCCGTCCGCCCGCGCCGGCCCTCATCATCCTCGACATCAACATGCCGGGTGGCACCGGGCTGGAAGCGCTGCGCAAGCTCAAGCTATCGGCGAAGACCTCCGAGATTCCCGTGGTGGTCGTGAGCGGCAGCGACGACGCCGACATGCCGGCGCAGGTGCGGGCGCTGGGCGCGCTGGAGTACCTCCCCAAGCCGATCGATCCGGAAGGGCTGCTGATGGCCGTCAATCGCGCGCTGCCGCAGGCCGCCCGCTGAGCGGCGGGCGGCGCTCACGTCCATCCCGGCGCGCTGTTAGGTTGAAGCGATGGCGATGCCCGACACCCAGATCAGGTCGCGCGACGAGCTGATTGCCGAGCTCCAGGGCGAGATCAAGACGCTCGCTCGCGAGCGGAACGCCGTCATCCTGGCGCACAACTACGAGCGGCCCGAAGTGCAGGACGTCGCGGACTTCGTCGGCGACTCGCTCGGCCTGTCGCGCGAGGCGGCGAAGACGAAGGCCGACGTCATCGTCTTCTGCGGCGTGCATTTCATGGCCGAGACCGCCGCGGTGCTCTCGCCGCGGAAGACGGTGCTGCTGCCCGACCTCGCCGCCGGCTGCTCCCTCGCCTCGATGATCGACGCCGAGCAGCTCCGCGCCTGGAAGGCCGAGCATCCCGGCGCGGTCGTCGTGTCGTACGTCAACACGACGGCCGAGGTGAAGGCCGAGAGCGACTACTGCTGCACGTCGGGCAACGCCCTGGATGTCGTGAACGCGATTCCGGCTGTCACCGAGATTTTGTTCTGCCCCGACATGTTTCTCGGCCAGCACGTGAAGCGGATGAGTGGCCGCGCGAACATCCGCATCTGGATGGGAGAATGCCACGTCCACGCCGGCATCGATCCGGAAGACATTCGCCTGAAGCGTTCGCAGCATCCGGGCGCGGAGTTCCTCATCCACCCCGAGTGCGGCTGTTCCACGAGCGTGCTCGAAGCGATGAGCGCCGGGGACATCGACCCGACCGGTGTGCAGATCCTCTCGACGGAAGGCATGATCAAGCGCCCCGCGCTCTCGCCGAACGACGAGTTCATCGTCGCCACCGAGGTCGGGATCCTGCATCGCCTGCGCCGCGAGAACCCGTCGAAACGGTTCTTCGCGGCGAACGATCGGGCGGTGTGCGCGTACATGAAAGTCACCACGCTACCCAAGGTGCGGCGGTCGCTGCTCGACATGACGCATCGCATCACGGTACCGGCGCCGATCGCGGACCGGGCCCGACGTGCCATCGAGCGGATGATCGCCATCGGGGGGCAGCATCCGCTGAGCCCCGTTCCTGCAACGACGGTGGACCCCGGCGAATAGCGCCGCGCGTCGCACTCAGGGGAGTGTGGAAATGGAGCGTCACCAGCCCGAGCGCGCTCGCGCGCCTCGCACCATCACTCCGCTCACCACGCCGGCGATCGGCGGAGGGGGGGGACTCCGCTTTCCGTACAGTCAGGAAGAGCTGCGGACTCTGGTGAAGAACGCCCTCGAGGAGGACGGCGCCTTCAACGACCTCACCTCCATCGCCACCGTGGTCTCGGACCGGCACGCGCGCGGCCGGCTGGTGGCCCGGCAGAACGGCGTCGTGTGCGGCGTGCAGATCGCCGTCGAGGCCTTCTGCATGCTCGACTCCAAGGTCACGATCCGCGTGGACCAGGAGGATGGCGCACGGGTCAGTGCGGGCGACTCGGTGCTCTATCTCTCGGGGCACGCGCGCTCCCTGCTCGCCGCCGAGCGCGTTGCGCTGAACTTCATGCAGCGTCTCTCCGGTATCGCCTCGCTCACCGCGAAGTACGTGGACGTGGTGCGTGGCACGCGCGCGAAGATTCTGGATACCCGCAAGACGACTCCCGGCTGGCGGCTGCTCGAGAAGTACGCGGTGCGCTCCGGCGGGGGCACCAATCACCGGCTCAATCTCTCGAGCGCGGTGCTGATCAAGGACAATCACCTGGCGGCGGTGGACGGTGACGTGAGCGTCGCGGTGAAGCGCGCCCGCGATCTCGCACCGGTCGGGACGAAGGTGGAAGTCGAATGTGATCGGGTCGAGCAGGTGCAGGCCGCGCTCGACGCAAGCGCGGACATCATCATGCTGGACAACATGACGCCGGCGCAGATGTCAGAGTGCGTGCGCCTGGTCAAGGGACGCGCCATCACCGAGGCGTCGGGCGGAGTGAATCTCGACACCGTACGTCGGATCGCTGAAACCGGGGTGGACTGGATTTCCGTTGGTGCGCTGACGCACTCGGCCCCCGCGCTCGACCTCGCACTCGACTTCGAGTAGCGCGCCGCGGTACGCGCGGCATCTCCACTCACGACGTGACCCCTCAGAACGCCGACGACGCGCCGCACCCCGACGCGCACGATGCCCGCGGCACGCCCCTGTGGGATACCGGGTCGGTCACGCCGCTGCCGCGTCTGGAAGGAGACGTAGCAGTCGACGCCTGCGTCGTCGGACTCGGCGGATCCGGGCTCACCTGCGCACGCGAGCTGCTGCGACTCGGGGTCACCGTGGTCGGAGTGGAAGCGGGCCGTGTGGGCGGCGGGGCGGCGGGTCGCAACGGCGGGTTCCTGCTCGCCGGCCTCGCGCTCTTCTACCACGACGCCGTCGCGCGCTTCGGACGCGAGCGTGCCCGAGCGCTCTACCAGCTCACGCTCGGCGAGCTGGATCGCATCGAGAGTGAAATGCCGGCGCTCGTATCAAGGCCGGGCTCGCTCCGCATCGCCGAGTCGGACGCGGAGATGGTCGATTGCGCCGCCCAGCTCGCGGCGATGCGAGCCGATGACCTGCCCGTCGAGCGCTACGCGGGTGCCGAGGGACAAGGACTGCTGATTCCAGGCGACGGCACCTTTCAGCCCCTGGCGCGGTGCCGCTCGCTCGCCGCGCTGGCGCTCGACGAAGGCGCCAGACTCTTCGAGCGCTCGCCGGTCGCCCGCATCGACGCGCGCGGGGTGCACACCGAGCGCGGCCTGGTG
>JALYXJ010000464.1 GCA_030947165.1 Gemmatimonadota bacterium | reverse complement strand
CGAGGTGATGTTCAAGTTCGTCGGCATCGTGATGAAGTTCGCGCCGTTCGGCATCGGGGCGGCGATTGCGGTGACCGTCGGCCGGAGCGGGCTCGGTGTGCTGCGCAATCTGGGCGTGCTGGTGCTCACGCTCTACGGTGCGCTCGTCTTCTTCATCCTGTTCGTGCTGCTGCCGATCGCGATCACGTTCAAGGTGCCGATCCGGCGCTTCTGGGAGGCCACCAAGGAGCCGTGGCTGATCGCGTTCACCACGGCCTCGTCGGAGGCGGCCCTGCCGCTCGCACTGCAGCGCATGGAGACGCTCGGCGTGCCTCGGCGGATCGTGGCGTTCGTGCTGCCGACGGGCTACTCCTTCAACCTCGACGGCAGCACGCTCTATCTGGCGCTCGCGTCGGTGTTCGTCGCCCAGGCCGCGGGGATCGACATGCCGATCTCGACGCAGATCCTGATGATGCTCACCCTGATGCTCACGAGCAAAGGTGTCGCGGCGGTCCCGCGCGCGTCGCTGGTCATTCTCTCCGGCGCGCTCTCCCAGTTCGGGCTGCCGCTGCAGGGGGTCGCAGTCATCCTTGGCGTGGACGCGCTGATGGACATGGCGCGCACCTCGATCAACCTCGTGGGCAATTGCCTGGCGACCGTCGTGATGGCGCGCTGGGAAGGGACGTTCGATACGCCGGGCTCGGACATGCCGATCACCGATGCGCTGGCTGGCGCACCGCTCAGCATGCCGGCCGTGCGCGAGGGAGGCGACCGGCCTTTTCGAGGATGATGGCAGGAGGGCGCTAGCTCGCGATCTCGCCGAGATAGCGCAGCGCGCCGCGCACCGCGCCGCGCGCGGCGTTGACCTCCGCCGTGTGCAGCTGCGCACCGGGCACCGCGCTCTTGAGGCGATGCTCCAGCCGCTTCCGCAGCGTGGTGCCCTTCGTCAGCATCCCGCCGGTGAACGCCACCGGCGTGGCGGCGCGCTCGTCGCCAAACAGCTCGCGTGCGAGTGCCCGCACGTGCAGCACGAGCTCCTCGACGGCCAGACTGAGAATCGCGCTGGCGCGCAGGTCGCCCGCATCGGCCACGCTGCTCACGACGGGCGCGAGAGTGGCCAGCTGCGCCGGCGTGGCCTGCGCTGCCCACGCAATGAGCTCGCGTGGCTCGTTCACCTGCGCCGCGGTGAGCACGGCGCCGATCAGTGCCGTCTCCGGCTCGCGACCATCGGCTGACGCCGTCACCACGCTGAGGGCGCGCCGGCCCACCCAGGCCCCGCTCCCCTCGTCGCCGCACATGAATCCCCATCCGCCGCAGCGGGCGATCGTGCCCGAGGGGCCGCGGCCGAACGCCACCGAGCCGGTACCGCTGATCAGCAGGATGCCCGGTCCGTCGCCGAACGCATCGTCCAGTGCGATGGAAAAGTCGGGGTGCACCACGGTCTCTTCGGCCAGCTCGCGGCCCACGAGCGCCTGCCACAGCGCCTCGCGCTGCGCTTCGATCCCCACGCCCGCCACGCCGACATAGAGCACCTTTGGCAGCACGTGCGTCATCTCGCACGATGCCAGCGCATCGCGCACCGTGGCGGCGATCACGTCCGCCGACGCTTCGGCTCGCCCCGGCTTCACGCCACTCGCCGGTCCCACCACCTCACCGACCTGGTTGCCCTGCTCGTCGGCGACAATGACGCGCGTCTTGGAGCCGCCTCCGTCCACGCCAAGCACGATGAACGTCATGCGGCGCGAGCGACGGCGCGCGTCGAGAGAGAAGTGAGCGGATCGTGCGGAGGCATCGGATGGGTCAGGCTGGAAAGAATACCGACGAGCAGGGTGATCGTGGTGCCGATCAGCACGTACCACGGCCACGCGATCCGCCCGAACGGGGCGAGCGTCGACGCGAGCGAGGGATAGGCGGCAGCGATCGGACCGGCGAAGACGATGAACGCCATCGTCGCGATCGCGACCGACATGCCGAGGATCGCATCGCGCTGAATAGCGCGACGCCAGAAGATACCCAGAAAGAAGCCGCCGAGCAGGCCGCCGTAGGTGAACGAGGCGATGCCGAGCGCCACGACCACGACGGGCGTCTTGGTGTCCTGGGGAAAGAGCAGGGCGCCCAGCGTCAGCACAACGCCCCACATCAGGGCGAACATGCGGCCCATCTTCAGCGTCGAGGGATCGTCCGCCGATTTCTTGCTCAGCGGCAGATAGATGTCGTGCGTCGTGGCGGCCGCGAGCGAGTTGATCGCGCCTGAATGCGTGCTCATGGTGGCGGCGACGATGGCGGCCACGATCAGCCCCACGAGCCCCGTCGGCATGTGCTCCAGGATGAACGTGGGGAAGATCTGGTCGGTGGCGGGGAAGATCTGGCCGTGATAGAAGGCCCAGAGCCCCAGCCCGATCGAAAGGAAAAGAAAGAACTGGCAGAACACGACGAAGCCGGAGCCGATGATCGCGCGCTGCGCATCCTTCAGCGAGCGCGACGACATGAGCCGCTGCACGATGAGCTGATCCGTGCCGTGCGACGCCATGGCGAGGAACGCGCCGCCGATGAGCCCCGCCCAGACCGTGTGCGCCCGGTCGAGCCCCGGATAGAAGTCGAGCACCTTCGTCTTGCCCGCCGCCGACGCGGAGCTCCAGATGCTCGACCATCCGCCAGGCACGAGGTGGCCGAGAATGAGCACGGCCGCGATGCCGCCGCTGATGTAGATGCCCGCCTGCAGCAGCTCCGTCCACACCACCGCCTTCATCCCGCCCTTATAGGTGTAGATGACCGTCAGGAAGCCGAGGATCAGCACGGCGATCGGCATCACATATGCCTTGTTCGTCACCGATGGGCTGATGATGAGCGCCACCGGGATCGCCGTCGCAAAGACGCGCACCGAATCAGCCAGTGCGCGCGTGACCATGAACACGACCGAGGTGAATCGTCGCGTCGCGAGGCCGAAGCGCTTCTCGAGCAGCGCGTAGGCCGTGACGAGATTCCCCTGGAAGTAGCGGGGCAGCAGCACGTGCGCGACGACGAATCGGCCGATGATGTAGCCGGCCACAACCTCGAGAAATCCGAGGTCGCCATAGCCGGCCCTGTTGCCGTATGAGAGCCCCGGCGTGCTGATGAAGGTGAGCGCGCTCGTCTCGCTCGCCACGATCGAGAACATGACCGCCCACCAGGGGATCGCGCGGTCGGCGACGAAATAATCCTTCGCGTCCTTCTGCTTGCGGCCCACGTAGAGCCCGAGCGTCATCGTGCCCGCGAGGTACAGCACGAGCACGAGGGCGTCGAGCGTGGTGAAGCGGGTCATGCGGCTCCTCTATTCGACGACGTAGGCTTCGATGGCGAAGTATTCGGCCAACCCCAGGCGGTCCAGCAACGCCGCGGTGTCCTTGTTCCGTGCGTCCACCCGCTGCCAGAACTCGCGATCGTCCTGTCCGGGGAAGGGCGCGGAGTCCTTCTGCGACTGGTGCTTGAAGATTGCCTGGATCTTCAGGCGGAGCTCCTCCTGCGACATCGGCACGAGCCAGGTGGCGTCCGTGACGTCCCATTCCTGCCAGGCGCCACGGTACAGCCAGACCTCAGGACGGGCGAAGTCGATGTCCTTGAGCGCGAGATCGATCGCCTCCTTGCACATCCGATGCGTGCCGTGCGGATCGGAGAGATCCCCGGCGACGAAGATGATCTCGGGGCGATACTCGACCAGCAGTTCCCGCACGATCGCCACATCGGCCGACCCGATCGGATCCTTCTTCACCTTGCCCGTCTGATAGAAGGGCAGGTTGAGGAAGCGGGCGTTGTCGCGTGCGAGGCCCATCACCTCGATGCCGGCGACGGCCTCGCTTTCTCGGATCATCCGCTTGATGTCCTGCACTTCGGGGATGTCCACGTCCCCCGGCTGCTTGGCGTCGAGGAACCCATTCACCTTGTCCGCGAGCAGGTTCACCGTCTTCCCCCCCACGCCGCTCTCGTCGGCGAGCCGGCGCAGGAAGTCCACGTACCGCCGCACGTCGTGATCGAAGACGGCGATGTTCCCGCTCGTCATGTAGGCGACGAGCATGTCGTTCCCGTTCTGCACGAACTTGCGCAGGATGCCACCCATCGAGATGACGTCGTCGTCCGGATGGGGCGAGAAGCAGATCGTGCGGCGGTGCTGCGGGAGCTTGCTCTTGCCGCGGATCTTGGCGCCGAGCGCATTGAACACCTCGCCGTTCACGGCGCCGGGCGAGCCGCGCTGCGCCACGAGCGAGGACATGCCGTGCTCGGCGTAGTCGTGCTGCGTGAGCTTGAGGATCGCGTTGCCGGTCTGCAGCGAGAGCCAGACCACCGCCTTGAGCATCAGGTCGGGGGTCCAATCCACCTCGTCGAGGCGCCAGGGGGTGGCGATGCGCGTGAGCGCGGCGCCGGCGGCGTTGTCGACGTAGAAGGTGGTGTTCGGGTGCCGCTGGAGAAAGGTGGCGGCCACCTGGAGGTTGATCTCGCCCTCCACCGAGCGCTTGACGATCGCGGCCTTGTGCTCGCCGGTGGCGAGAATGGCGATCTCGCGAGCGTCGAGGATCGTGGCGACGCCCATCGTGATCGCTTCCTTCGGCACGAACTCCTCGCCGAAGAAGTCGGCCGCCGCATCACGCCGCGTGACGGCGTCGAGGTGGACGAGCCGGGTGCGGCTCTCCACTCCCGACCCCGGCTCATTGAAGCCGATGTGCCCCGTCTTGCCGACGCCGAGGATCTGGAAGTCGATGCCGCCGGCGCGCGCGATGACCGCCTCGTACTCCCGACAGGCGTTCTCCACCTGGTCGCGCGGGAGGTCGCCGCGCGGGATGTGCACGTTCTCCTTCGGGATGTCCACGTGGTCGAACAGATTCTCCCACATGAATCGGTGATACGAGTGGATGTTGTCCGGCGCCATCGGGTAATACTCGTCGAGATTGAACGTCACCACGTTCGTGAAGCTCAATCCCTCGTCGCGATGCATGCGAATCAGCTCGCGGTAGACCCCGATCGGCGTCGACCCGGTGGCGAGGCCCAACACGGCGGTCCGGCCGGCCGCGCGACGCTCGCG
>JALYXJ010000450.1 GCA_030947165.1 Gemmatimonadota bacterium | reverse complement strand
GTGTGGAACCGCAGAGGAAGACGATCCGCGCATGGAACTCCAGCATTTCCTTCGTCTCGGCATCCACCACACGGATGCCGACGGCTCGATTCTTCTGCTCGTCGAAGATCACGCTGTGCGCGACGCTGTGTGGGCGCAGCGTGAGGTTCCCGGTGGCGGCGGCGGCCGGCAGCGTGGACGACAGGCTCGAGAAGTAGCTGCCCGTGGAGCAGCCGCGCCAGCATGGACCACAGTAATGGCAGGGCAGGCGATTGCCGATCGGCTCCGTCAGCACGGCCGCCCGCGCGATCGTGAGACGTCGCTCCGGGTACAGCGCCTCGATGCGGCGACGGAGATCCTTCTCTACCACGTTGAGCGGGATCGGCTTCTGGAAGTGACCGTCCGGCAGGTGCGGCAGCCCGAGCTTCTCCCCGCTGATGCCGGCAAACTTCTCCACGTAGGTGTACCACGGCGCGATGTCAGCGTACCGGATCGGCCAGTCGACGGCGATGCCTTCGCGCAGGTTCGCCGTGTAATCGAGGTCGCTGTGGCGGAAGGTGTAGCGCCCCCACATCAGCGACTTGCCGCCGACCTGGTCGCCGCGCACCCACGTGAACGGCTTGTCCTCCACATACGGGCTCTTGGAGTCCTTGAAGAAGAAGTGCAGGTTTTCCTCGCCGAGGAATCCCGTGCGCTTCTGGATGAAGTAGTCCTTCTCGAGGGGCTCCGGGTTGAGCCGTCCGCGGTGCGCGAACTCCCAGGGCGCCTTGTGCTCCGTGACGTATCCCGTGCCGTGCTCCAGGGGCCGACCGCGCTCGAGCACGAGCGTCTTGAGCCCTTTCTGACACAGCTCCTTGGCCGCCCAGCCGCCCGAGATGCCGGACCCGACCACGATGGCATCGTAGACCTGCGGGGCGCGCGCGATGTGTACCTGCTTGTGCTCCATGAACCCAACCCGGTGGGGACGAGCGAGAATGTTCGGCGCGCGTGTCGCGCGCAAGGCCGACGTCTGGACGGAGTCGCCACATCGGTGCGATTGTTGTTGGCGTCCCGATGGTGTCCCCTCTCCCTCGACCACGCATGACCACGTCCAACGGCACGGCACTGGAAAAATGGGCCTCGATCGTCGCCTCGTCGCTCAACTGGGACCAGGCACACGTCTCGCTCAACCGCGCCGTCGAGGGCCTCGCGCCGGCGCTGCGCGGCAAACGTCCTCTCAACTTTCCGCACTCTGCGTGGGAGCTGCTGGATCACATCCGGCGCACGCAGCACGACGTGCTCGAGTTCTGCACCAACCCGAGCTACCACGAACCGAAATGGCCGGACGACTACTGGCCCGCCTCGCCCGAGCCGCCGAGTGAAGCGGACTGGTTGCATTGCCTGAATGCCATTCGCGTCGATGCGCAGGCGTTGGCCGATTTCACCGTCAGGAACGCCGCGACGCTCACCGAGCGGATTCCGCACGGAACGGGGCAGACGTATCTGCGCACCGTGCTTGTCGCCGTGGACCACACGTCCTACCACGTCGGGCAGATCGTGGCGGTGCGCCGACTGCTCGGCGCCTGGTCGACCTGAGTCCGCGCAGCCGCGCGCGGAGCGGCGTGCTCACATGCCGAGGAGGAGTTCGATGCTGCAGAAGAGCCCGATGTACGCGTACATCCCGGTGGTCAACGTCGCCCGCGCGCGACGGTTCTACGAGGAGAAGCTCGGCTTCACACCGGGCCGCGAGGTGGCAGGCGGAGTCACCTACCAGTTCGCGGGAGGGACGGCGTGCTTCCTGTATCCCACGCCGAACGCTGGCACGTCCAGGGCGAGCCAGGCCTTCTGGCAGGTCGACGACGTGGAGCGCGAAGTGGTCGAGCTGAAGGCGCGCGGCGTGACGTTCGAGGAGTACGACATGCCGGGGATGAAGACCAAGGACGGCATCGCCACCGCCGGCGGCGCGAAGAGTGCGTGGTTCAAGGACACGGAAGGGAACATCCTGGCTGTAGTGCAGAGCTACTGACGGTCATGGTCACGCTTCACAAGACGAGCCCGAACGCCTGGCCGGCGTTGCCGCTGGATGACTGGCAGGCGACGTACGCCACGCTGCACCGCTGGACCCAGATCGTCGGCAAGACGCGGCTCGGGCTCGCGCCGTTCGAGAATCACTGGTGGCACTGTCCCCTCTACCTCACGGCGCGCGGGCTCACCACGTCGCCGATGCCCTATCGCGACGGCGTCGTCGAGATCGAGTTCGATTTCCTCAGTGACCTCCTGCAGGTGCGGACGAGCGGCGGGGAGACGCGAAGTCTGCGACTGGAGGACAGGTCCGTCGCCGACTTCTACCGCGACTACCGCGCCCTGCTCATCGAGCTCGGCGTCGAGGTGCGCATCGTTCCAACCCCCAACGAGGTTGGCGACGCGACCCCCTTTGCCGCCGATCGCGCCCATGCGACCTACGATGCTGAGGCCGTACGGCGGTGGTGGCATGCGCTGACGGAGGCGGACCGCCTGTTGAAGGGGTTCCGCGGCGGCTTCGCGGGCAAGTGCAGTCCGTCGCACTTCTGGTGGGGCGGCTTCGACCTCGCGTGCACGCGCTTTTCCGGCCGGCGCGGTCCGCCCTACGCCGGCAGCGTTCCCAACTGTCCGCCCTACGTCATGCTCGAGGCGTATTCGCACGAGTGCATCAGTGCCGGATGGTGGCCGGGCACGGCCGGGACACCAGTCACCGAGCCCGCCTTCTACGCCTACGCGTACCCGGAACCTCCCGGATGTAACCTCGCCTCCATCCGGCCGGCGCGCGCCTTCTACCACACGGAGATGCGCGAGTGGATTCTGCCGTACGAGGCGGTGCGCGCCTCCGACGATCCTGGTGGGATGGTCTCGGACTTTCTCGAGAGCACCTACCAGGTGGCAGCCGAGCTCGGCGGCTGGGATACCGCGGCCCTCCGCTCCTCGCGCGGCGTGCCTCCCGGTTGAGCAACGGGGGTGACCCGCCGGGGGGCACCGAGGGCCCTCTTGCGAGTTGAACGATCGTTCAACACATTCGCGCCCCATGGCCGCCGACACCAGGGACCGAATCATCTATTCCGCCATGATGCTCTTCGCGCGCAAAGGCTACGCGTCGACGAGCGTCGCGGACATCCTGCACGACGCCGACGTCAATGCAGGAAGCCTCTACCACTTCTTCCCTGGCAAGCAGGACGTGCTGCTCGCCGTGCTCGATGCGTATCGCCAGGGCATCCACCCCATGCTGCTCGCGCCGGCGTGGAAAGGGGTGCTCGATCCGATCGAGCGCGTGTTTGCGCTGCTCGAGCACTATCGCGGTCACCTCGTGCGCACGGAGTGCACCTACGGGTGTCCGATCGGCAGTCTCGCCCTCGAGCTGCACGAGCCTGATCCGCCCGTCCGCGAGCTCCTGGCGGCCAATTTCGCCGGCTGGATCTCGGCGATCGAGAGCTGCCTGATCGACGCGGGCGATCGGCTTCCCTCCGACGTCGACCGCCGAGCGTTGACGGTCTTCGCGCTCACGACGATGGAGGGTGGTGTGATGCTGTCGCGCACCGACCGCTCGCTTGCCGCGTTCGACCAGGCCGTCCGCATGCTCCGCCACTACATCGATTCTCTCCAAGGTGATCGACGGCTGTCCCGTCTTGCCATTCGGTAGGTCCCCCCTCTTTCCCGCGATCGATGCTCAATACCCGCGCGCTCCTTCTCGCCACGCTGCTCGGCACCGTCCTGCAGGTCGTGATGGTCGTCGCCGGCCACTCCAACACGTCCATCGCCGCGTTGTTCGCTGTGGGCGGCATGGGCTTCTCCCTCATCGCCGGCCTCGCCTACGCAATGTGGGCCCGAGGCGGCCGGGCCTCGGCGCTCGCCCTCGGCGGCCTCGCGGCCGGTGCGCTCTGCGCGCTGATCGGCATCTTCGTCTCCTACCTCCTCGGCGACGTACCGATGTCGCTGTTGGCGCTCGGTACGATCAGCTCGGCCGTGACCGGCGCGATCGGTGGTTGGCTTGGCAGCTTTCTCTTTCGTGCGCGACTGGCGGCTGCGATCGTCGTCGGCGTGGCGGCCGCCGCCGCGACGGCTGACGCACAGATGATGACGCCGGCGCCCAGTGCACCCGCGGCGATCGCGACGACGTCCGATTTCACCTGGCTCGTCGGTCGTTGGGAGGGACGCATGACGGGCGGTGCCGGCGTGGCCGACGTAACCTTTGCACCTCCGGCTGGAGGGGTGATCACGGGCATGATGCGACTCGTCGACCGAGACAAGGTGCTGGTCGTCGAGCTGATCTCGCTCGTCGACACGCCGTCGGGCGTGGAGCTGCGTTTTCGCCACTTCTCCTCGTCGCTCGACGCCTACGAATCGACATTCAAGCAGAACCTTCGCCTGACCGCACACGCCAGCGATCGCGACGTATTCGAGAACGCGGTGGGCTATGACAAGGCCCTGATGTCGACGCAACCTCGCGTGGCGACCTGGAAGCGCATCGACGGGGATTCGTTCGTCGGCCACTCGGACATCATCGGCACCGACGGCGAGCCCGCGGTTGTGGAGGTAACCTACCGGCGGGTCAGGTAGGCGCGGCTGCCGTCATCGGGCGACCGGCTCGTAGCACGCGAAGACACTTCCATTACCGAAGGTCCGCGACTTCGTGCGCTCGAGGCGTAACTTCTCTTTCACCCCCTCGAACAGCGTTCGCCCGCTGCCGAGCGCAATTGGCTGCACCACGATCTGGAATTCGTCGATCAGTCCTTCCTGGGCCAGCTGCGACACGATGGAGCCGCTGCCGAGGATCGCGATGTCCGGTCCGGACTCCTGCTTCAGCTTGCGCACGGCCCTGGCAAGGTCGCCCTTGACGACGGTGGTGTTGCTCCACGCCGGGTCGCGCAATGTCCGCGAGACGACGAACTTCGGCATGCTGTTCATCCCCTTCGCCACCGCGGGCATCGTCTCCATCGCTCTTGGTGTCGGCCAGAAGCCGGCCATCAGATCATAGGTGATCCGGCCGAGCAGGAGGGCACCGCCGCCGCTCGCGTTTTCGGCGGCAAAGGCATTCCATTCCGGGTCGTTGTTGTGGGCCCAGCTCATGTCACCGTTGGCGTCGGTGAAGTAGCCATCGAGCGACACGTTGTTGAACACGGTCAGTCTGCGCATGGTTTGCTCGCTTGCTCGGATGCACGGCGGAATGATCGGATACTAGCAAGGCGGCATCCGACTTTGCCAGTCCTCTTCCGCCGGTCCCGCACATTCCCTTGTCGTCGCTCTGCGACGGAGGCTCAACCAGTGAGCTCGCGCGCGATACGATCGAGCACCGCTCGCTCGATCGCGCCCGTCGCTCGGCATCGCATGTGCTCCGGCGATGCCTCAGCCCCTTCCTCTGGGGTGGCAAAGGTCGTCGTCCAGCTTCCTGTGCCGGGCATGATGCGCGTCCCGAGCGGGGTGGCAGCCTGCGCGGTGACGTGCTTGAGGATCGTGTAGCGCGTCTCCACGCGCGTCCGCGTGGCGCTGTCGCCCAGCGCCTGGAGCTGCACCACGGTGCTGCCGGACAGCTGGATGCTGCGCAGAACGCGAACGAACGTGTTGCCATCCGCCACGAGATACTCCTCGGACGCCGCCGCGCTCGGGAAGGCGAAGACTCGCTCGCCCTGGGCGCTCTTCACAAGGCTCGCGAAGCGCCCGCACTCGACGTACTGCGTTGGGTCGTCGGCGGACCATGCGAGCCGCGCCAACCGTGCGTCGGGTTGTGCCTGCTCGAGCGAGAAGGGGGGTCGCGCGGCCTGGCGCATCAGTGCATCCCACACGGCGTTGATCGGCGCCCGGAAAACTCGCTCGCCTGGCGGCGCGGCGAGTGCCGCCGCCGACGGTGCCTGAGGCGCCACGTCGACACGGTTGCTCGGCGCGCAGCCGGCGAGCGCAAAGGTGACAGACAGCAGTGTTGGGTGCAGCGCTCGGATCGTCATCGGCGGCAAGACGAGGCCAGATACATGCCAGTCCTCAACCTCGATTTCGTGAGCATCGTCCGCGGGCGCCGCATCTTGAGCGAGCTGTGGCGCGGCGGGCGGTGTGGTCTGGCGCAACGCCCCCGCCCAATGCAGCGTATGACGATCGTCCCCCGTCCGTCCCGCCTCGGAGGTTCCGTGCCCCGCCACTCGTTTACTCCTACGCTGACGTCACTCGCCGCAGCCCTCCTGCTCGTCGCGGCGGTATCCGGCACCGTGCATTCGCAGACCGTGGCCGCGGCTGCAGAGCGACGCACCGACCGCATCGCCCTCCAGGACTATCTCGACTGGGAGGACGTGCAGGATCCGCAGCTCTCCCCCGACGGCAAGCAGGTAGTGTTCACGCGCCGGTGGATCGACAAGATGAACGACAAGTGGGAGTCGTCGCTGTGGATCATGAGCGCCGACGGCTCACGGGCGCGCTTCCTCGTCAACGGCGCGAATCCCAAGTGGTCGCCCGACGGGCAGCGCATCGCCTTCACCAACACGCCGCCAACGTCCGGCACGCCTACGACGGAGAAGGCGCAGATCTTCGTGCGCTGGATGGACGCGGAGGGTGCCGTCACCCAGCTGACGCACCTCACGGAAACGCCAAACAACATCGAGTGGTCGCCCGACGGTAAGTGGCTCGCCTTCACCATGCTCGTGCCGGCGCGCGACGACTGGAAGATCGACATGCCGACCCCGCCCAAGGGCGCGAAGTGGACGGAGGCGCCTCGCATCGTCCAGAAGCTCACCTACCGCGCCGATCGCCAGGGATTCATCGAGGACGGCAACACCCACATCTTCCTCCTCTCGGCCGACAACGGCGGCACGCCGCGGCAGATCACCACGGGAGCGTTCAACCACGGTGCGCCTCGCTGGATGCCCGACGGCAGGTCGATCGTGTTCAGCGGGCTTCGGATGAGCGACGCCGAGTATCGCTGGCGAGAGTCGGACGTTTACCGGATCGACGTCGCCTCGGGCCGGATCGCGCAGCTCACCACGCGCAAAGGCCCCGACAATAATCCGACCCCCTCGCCCGACGGCCGGTGGATCGCCTACACCGGTTACGACTCCACGAGCGATACCTGGGTCGACGCCAAGCTCTACCTGATGAATGCCGACGGCACCGGGCAGAAGCTCCTGCTGCCGGCGTGGGATCGCACTCCCATCAACCTCACCTGGGCGAAGGACGGCAGCGGCCTCTATTTCGATGCCGAGAGCGACGGGGCGCGGAACCTGTACTTCGCGTCGACCGGCGGCGCGGTGAAGCCGATCACCACCGGCAAGCAGGTGCTGGCGGTGACGTCGATTAATCCGAACGGGAGCGCGGTGGGCGTGATGAGCACCGCAACGCATCCGAACGACGTCGTGGGCTTCAACCTTCGCACGCCGACCGCCATCAACTGGCTGACCGACGTGAACGGCGATGTGTTGATGGGGAAGCGCCTCGCGCAGACCGAGGAGATCTGGTTCCCCTCCAAGGATGGGCTCAAGATCCAGGGCTGGATCGTGAAGC
>JALYXJ010000460.1 GCA_030947165.1 Gemmatimonadota bacterium | reverse complement strand
CGCGGGAGCTGCTCGACGAGGTGCCGGGGGTGATGCGGCGGGTGAGAAAGGGCCACTGAAGTACCCGGGTACGTGGTACCTAGTAATCGGACTGGCATGCTGGCCCCAGTAAAGGTTGGCCGGCTGTCCGCAGGAACACCACTGACCGTCGCAGCGCTAACGAGAGCGCTTGCGGTGATTACCATCTTTGCCAAGGGCGGCCGCGAATCACAGGGAGCTGATTGCCAGTCCGGGTACCAGGTACGACGTACTCGCGTACTTCAGTGGCCGTGCTCACGGCAGCCTGGCCTCTCCCGTGCGCGGATCGAAGCGGCTTCCGGCTGGCAGCACGTGCACCACGACACCCGTGGCGCCGAGTGTGGCGCCAGGCGCGGTGATCGCGCTTCGGCGCGCATCGTAGACCACCGCGGCGCTCGCGCCGCTCACGCGCCAATGCCCGTCGGGCTCCACGACGAGCGCCGTGGACTCGTCGATCCCTACACCGAGATGCGGCGCACGCTCGATCACGAGGCTCATGAGGCGATTGTGTCGCTTGCGGCGCAGGAAGTGTTGATCCACGATGGCATCGTCGAGAAAGGCGAAGCCGTCGGCGACGACGATGTTCTCGCGCGCGATCGTCATGAATCCCGTGGTCGTATCTGGCCAATCGCCGCCGGGTCGTCGTTCGTCGCCGGTGATCATCGCGGCCGACATCACAGCCGCGCCGGCCGACGTGCCACCGACGACCGCGCCGGCCGCGTAGCGCTGGTGCATGGCGCGTTCGGTCGCCGTCCCGCGCAGCGCCTTTGCGAGCAGCACCTGATCGCCGCCGCCGAACCAGATGCCCGTCGCGCCGTCGAGCAGGTGGGCGACGGAATCCGTATTGGCCTGGTCGTGATTGACGAACACGTTGAGCGCGGTTGCACCCAGTGCGCGAAGGTCCTGCGCCTTCTCCTCACCGCTCGCGGCGCCGTCGGAGCTCGCCATCGCGAAGACGATGATCTTCGCGCGCCCGGGCCCGCCAGTAAGTCTCACGAACTCCTGCACGAGCCCCGGTGGCTGCGGCCCTCCTCCCACGATGAACAGCGTGCCTCGCGTGCCCGACATGGCCGACGCGGGCGGCCCGATCGCCTGGAGCATTGGGTCGGGCGCCGAGCGCGCCGGAGCACACGACGCAGCGGCGAGGCACAGCAGCGCGTAGAACGCCGAACGACCTGACCGGCCAAATGTCACTGGCCCGCGCAAGTACTGATTCATTCTCGAGTGAGTGCGAAAGGTCTTGACCGCACGAGAACCGGGCTCGATGATAGCACTCCCGTCACATGAAGTCATCGACCGATTCGTCCGCGACGTCTTCACGTTCCCGGCCTGACCCAGGATGCCGGCTACTGACCGGCACCATTCCTTCGACCTCCTCGCGATAATGCGGTGTCACCCGGTTGTCCGTTCCCTCCCCCTCCTGCTGCTCTGCGCGGCCGCCATCCCGGCGGAAGCGCAGAGCACGATCCATCAGGAAACCCGATCCACGGTTGCGCCCGATCTCTCGACATCGCGGCCAGGTCGGGATCCGAACCAGCCGATCGACGAGGAATACACGAAGAAGATCCGGGAATACACGACCGAGACCTTCTTCCTCTCTCCGCTCGTGGACTACCTGCCGGCGTCGAAGACCGTGCCGACGCCGAAGGCCGTGCTCGGCGACATCGCCGGCGCGCGCAACAACCTGCCGTACTCCAAGGATGTCTACGCCTACATGCGCCTGCTCGAGAAGTCGAGCCCGCGCGTGAAGGTGTTCTCCATCGGCACCACGGAGGAGGGCCGCGAGATGATCGCCGTGGCAGTGGCGTCGGAGGAGCTGATCGCGAAGCTCGACGAGAACAAGGCCAAGCTCGCGAAGCTGGCCGACCCGCGCTCGATCGGGATGAATGACGCCGAGGCGGCGAAGATCGCGGCCGACGCGGTGCCGGTGTACTACATCACCGGCACCATTCACTCCACCGAGTCCGGTGCGCCGACAGCGCTGATGGAGCTGGCGTATCGCCTCGCCGTGGACGAGAGCCCGTACGTGCGGCACATCCGCGGCAACCTCATCACGCTCATCACGCCGATCGTCGAGGTGGATGGGCGGGACCGGATGGTGGATCTGTTCCGCTGGCACATGGCACATCCGGGCGAGACGTACCCCAACCTGCTGTACTGGGGCCACTACGTCGCCCACGACAACAATCGCGACGCCATGGGGCTCACGCTCAAGCTGTCGCAGAACGTGCTCAACCAGTACATCGACCAGAAGGCGCAGGTGCTGCACGACCTGCACGAGTCGGGGCAGTACCTCTACGACAATACCGTCGGCGACGGCCCGTACAACGCGTGGCTCGATCCGCTGCTCACGAACGAGTGGCAGATGATCGGCTGGCAGAACGTGCAGGAGATGACGCGCATGGGGATGCCCGGCGTGTACGCGCACGGGCAGTTCGATACCTGGTCGCCGGGGTACCTGATGTTCATGGCGGCCACGCACAACGGCATCAGCCGCCTGTACGAGACCCTCGGCAACGGCGGCACGGCCGAGACGCTCGAGCGCATCCTGTCGCCCTCCGACGTGCAGCGCACCTGGTGGCGCCAGAACCCGCCGTTGCCGCGTGTGCAGTGGTCGCTGCGCAACAACAACAACTACGAGCAGACCGGGCTGCTCGTATCGCTCAACTATTTCGCGAGCAACCGCCAGCTGTTCCTCCAGAATTTCTACGAGAAGAGCAAGCGGTCCATCACCAAGCCACGGAATGAAGGGCCGGCGGCTTACGTGCTGACAGCCGGCGATCCACGACCCGGCGCGCAGGCGGAACTGCTGCGCATTCTCCAGAAGCAGCACGTGGAGATCTCGCGTGCGACCGCGCCGTTCAGCGTGAACACGCCGGGTCGTCCGTCACGCCCGTCGCGTGCCGCGCAGGACTCGGCCACCGGCCGCTCTGCCGCGGTCGCCTCGAGCGACCGTCAGTTCCCCGCCGGCACGTACATCGTGCGCATGGATCAACCGTACTCGCGCATCGCCGACGCGCTGCTCGACCGGCAGTACTGGAGCCCGAACGATCCGCAGAAGACGCCATACGACGATACGGGCTGGTCGTTCCCCGAGGGATTCGCCGTGCAGGCGGTGCGCGTGGTGGATGCCAAGGTGCTGGACACCCCCATGGAACGCGTGACGGGCGAGGTGCGCGCCGCCGGTGGTGTCTCGGGCATTGGCAGCGTGTTCGCGGTCAAGCACAATGGCGACAACGCGCTCGCCACGCTGCGCTACCGCCTGCGCGCGGCGGACTTCCAGGTGGCGGAGGACCCCTTCTCGGCGAACGGACAGTCGTTCGGTCGAGGGTCGTTCATCATCAGTGGTGTGTCGTCGGGAGATCTGGATCGCGCCACGCGCGAGCTCGGTCTCACGGCATACGCGCTCGGCGCGGCGCCGAGCGTGAAGACGCACCCGGCGCGAGCGGCGCGCGTGGCGATCCTGCACACGTGGCTCAACACGCAGACCGAGGGCTGGTGGCGCTACGCCTTCGATCAGCTCGGCATCCCGTACGACTACATCAGCACGCAGGACGTCGCGAAGTCGGCGGATCTCAATGCGAAGTATGATGTGATCCTCTTTCCGCCGGCCGGTGGCAACACGCAGGCGATCATCGAGGGGTTGCCGAGGTGGCGCAACCCGATGCCGTGGAAGAACACTCCCGAGACGCCGAACATCGGTACCTGGGCGCAGACCGACGACATCCGTCCCGGGCTCGGCTGGCAGGGGTTGGAGAAGCTTCAGCAGTTCGTCGCGCGCGGCGGCGTGCTCGTGACCGTGATCGGGACCTCCGACTTCGCGGTGTCGACGGGATTGGCGAATGGTGTGAGCTACACGTCGTCACCGAAGAGCCGGGTGGTGGGCAGCCTGCTCCGCACGACGGTCGTGGATGGGACGAGCCCGATCGTGTACGGGATTCCCGACAGCCTGGCTGTGTACAGCGATGGCGGTGAGAGCTTCACCGTGAGCAACACCCGAGGCGGCGGGCGTGGGGGCGGGGGTCGGTTCAGTGGTCCGGCCGAGCGCGCGACCGGTCGCGGCACGGCTGACGATCCGGACGTCGTGCAGGGGATGCGACAGATCGACACGAGCAACGTCGCGCTACCGGTGGAGACGGTGCAGCCCTGGCAAGCCGCGCCGATCCTGAAGGACCAGCTGCGGAATCCGTTGAACGTGATTCCTCCCGATCAGCGTCCGCGCGTGGCGCTCCGGTTCAGCGATCAGCGCCACCTGCTCGCGTCGGGATTGCTGGAGGGCGGAACTGACATCGCGCAGCGGCCGGTGGTGGTGGACGCGCCGCTCCAGAGGGGACATGTGGTGCTGTTCGCGAACAACCCGGTGTGGCGGGGAGAGACGATCGGCAGCTACTTCCTCGTCCTCAACACCATTCTGAATCACGATCACCTGAACGCTGGCCGGAAGCTGGATACCCAGTGAGCTGAGGAAAGCCCGTCCAACGCATTCGGGAGGCCAGCGCGCCCGTGCGGAACGTCGCGTTACATCAGGTGGAACGAATCGATACGACGTAATCGGTTGCTACAGGGGTGTCGGCTATCCAAGCGACGCCCCTGTAACGCGTTACGGGTCGGCTGGGAGCTCTTGGGATGAGGCACCGGCCCTGCCATGTCAGGGATGGAACCCCAGGGGCCGGGGATCGTCCACGTCGAGCTCGAGACGCGCAGCGCCGTCGTCGTCGCCATTCGCACTGGCAGCCACTCATCGCGCGAGGCCAAGATTCGCTGGGTGCGCGCGGGTGGTGACGGCGTTCGGCGCGCTGCGGTCTCTCTCGTCCCCGACCACGAATCCCGCGCTTGGCCGATCTCCGCCTCCTTGCCCTGACCGACTCGTTTCACGCTGAGTGGCCCGGCCTGGCTGCGGCGTGCGGCCTCACACTGGTGCCCATGGGCGAACCCGCATCGCTGGAGCCGCGCAAGGACGCGGTCACCCTCGTGTCGTCGGCCGGCGACGAGGCGCTGCTCGAGCCGGCCCTGCGGCAGATCCCGCAAGGCAATCGGCTCGTGGCGACGATCGGCGCCGACGCGGATCATCGTCTCGCCTCCGCACTCGTGCGCGCGGGAGCGGACGAGTATTTCGTGCTGCCCCAGGATCTGTCGCAGCTCTCGTCCTGGCTGCGCGAGAGTGCCGATCGGCTGCGGGCCGATGCCGACGCGTCCCGTTTCGCGGCCGGCGAGCGCGCGAAGTTCCATTTCGACGGCATCCTCGGCGACAGCCCGGCGCTGCACGCGGCGCTCGACCGCGCGGCACGAGTGATTCCGCGACCGACCGTGACGGTACTGATCACGGGCGAGACGGGAACGGGAAAGGAGCTGCTCGCACGGGCCATTCATTACAATGGTCCGCGCCGAGATGCGCCGTTCGTGGATGTGAACTGCGCGGCGATCCCGGAGAATCTGCTGGAGAGCGAATTGTTCGGGCACGAGAAGGGCGCGTTCACCGGTGCAACCGGGGCCAAGCCCGGGCTGATGCAGCTCGCCGACGGCGGCACGCTCTTCCTCGACGAGATCGGACATCTCGCGCTGCCGCTGCAGGGGAAGATCCTGCGCGCCCTGGAGGAGCGGATGATCCGGCGCGTCGGCGGCGCGCGCGCCATCCCGTTCGACGTGCGGCTCGTGGCGGCCACGCACGTCGATCTCGCCGCGGCGGTGCGGCGCGGAGAGTTCCGCGAGGATCTGTACTACCGGTTGAACGTCGTACCGATCGAGCTGCCGGCGCTACGTGCCCGTGGGAACGACATCGTCGTGATCGCCCGCTACTTCCTGGAGCGGTTCTCGCGCGAGTACGACGTCCGAGCGCTCGAGCTCACGCCGGCGGCGGTGCGCGCACTGCGCGAGCGCAGCTGGCCGGGCAACGTGCGGGAGCTGCGAAACGCGATCGAGCGGGCGGTGCTCCTCGCCACCGGTCCCGCGCTCGACGAAGCAGACGTCGCCGAGCCGGTCGCGAGCACGAACACCTCGAGCGACGAGCTGCCCTTTCCGGCCACGCTCGCCGAGCTCAATCGGGCCGCTGTGGCGCGAATGCTCGAGCTCTGCGGCGGCAACAAGACCGAGACGGCGCGCCGGCTCGGCATCTCGCGGCCACGGCTGCACCGGCTGCTCAACGCCTCATCCACCGATTCCGACGACGATGAGGGCGCGCTCGATGCGTGAGTCCCGTCCCGCCCCAACTCATTCCCCGACGAAGGGTCATCCTATGCGGTTTCCCCAGCTCGCCCATCGGGTGCTCGCGCTCCTTGCACTCACCGCGGGGCTGTCGTGTAGCGACGCGACCGGCCCCGATGTCGAATCGCGCGCCGCCACCGATCTCCGGTTGCTCGCTGCGCCCTACTCCACGCCGCCGCTCGTCACCACGCAGGTGAGCTTCTACGCGGTGAAGGGCAAGGCGACCGCGGCCGACGTCTGGTATCACGCGAGACCGGGTCGCACCGACTCGCTCAAGTTCCTCGAGTTTCGAATGGGCCCCGGGTCGCTCGATCGCCGCCCGGACGGCAGCACCATCTCCGCCGGCGACTCGGTGCTCATCACGCTGACCGTGACCGATCAGCGTCACTTCATCGTCGAGTTCCAACCCGCGGGACTGGTGTTCTCGACGAACGATCAGGCGACGCTGAAGCTCATCTACGCCGCATGCGGCGATGATCTGAACTACGATGGCAAGGTGGATGCGGCGGACGCTGCCATCACCCAGCAGCTGAGCATCTGGCGGCAGGAAGCGCCATTTCAGCCGTGGTTCAAGGTCTCGAGCGTTGTCAACGGGACCGCAAAGGAAGTCAGCGCTCAACTCGATGGCTTCACGGGTTACGCCGTGGAGTACTAGCTCCGGCCTCAACGTGTCTCGTACTCGATGACGACGCAGTTCCCCACTGATTCCGTGCTCGCCGAGGCGCGCTCCAGCGCCGAAGCGGGCGCGTGGGCCAACGTGCTCACGCTCCTCGCCCCGCGAGCGTCCGTCGATGCGCGCGATGGCGAAAGCGCGGTGCTGTACGGGGAAGCGCTGATGCGCACGGGCAACGAGCGCCCGGCGCTCGCCTGGTTGCGCAGCATCGAGGCACCGCTGGCCGAGGACGGCGATCATTCCGCCCATCGTCGTACGGTGAACATGATCGGTGCCGCGTGTCTTGCCCTCGGTGAGCTCGACGACGCGGTCAGCGCGTTCAGCACCGCGCTCGAGCTCGCAACCCAGGCGGACGACCTCCTCGTCCTGGCCCGCGCAACGAACAATCTCGGCAACATCGCCAACCTCCAGGGCGATCACGAGCGGGCGCTGTGGCACTATCGCGTCGCGTTGCCGGCGTTCCAGCGGCTCGGTCAGCACCGCGGTCTGGCTGCGAGCTACCACAACATGGCCATCACCTTCCGCGACCTGGAGCAGCTCGAGGAGGCGGACGAGCATGAACGGCGCGCCGTCGAGTATGCGACGGAAGGCGCCATCCCACGCCTCGCCTGCATGGGCCGTATCGGCCGCGCGGAGATCGCGCTCCGTCGCGGCGATGCCCCGCTGGCCGAGATGACCGCTCGTCTCGCGGCGCAAGAGCTGATGCGGCTTGGCGATCCACAGAATGAGGCGGACGCGAGGCGGCTCGTCGGCGCGGCGTGTGTCGCACAACAGAAGGTGTTCGACGCACTCGAATCCTTCGACGCCGCGCTTGCCATCGCGCAGGCACGGGGGCACGCGCTCAACGAGGCCGAGACGTTGCGCGATCGCGTCCAGGTGCGCGTGATTCAGGGCGAGAAGGCGCTCGCGATCGCCGACGCGAAAGCTGCCATCGCGATCTTCACCAGGCTCGGCGCGGTCGCCGAGTGTGAAGCGCTGGAGCGCCGACTAGAGCAGCTGCGATAGCGCGCCTTCCATCCCGTCTCTCCGCGGCTACTGCACCTTCACCGTTCCGTTCATGCCGCCGTGGATGGTGCAGGTGTAGCTGTAGGTGCCGGGGGTGTTGGGCATCACGACCGCCTGGGACCCGGTGGCGAAGCTCGGCGTGCTCGTGATGGCGGTGCTCGAAAAGGTGGCGTTATGGCTGAAGCCATCCTCGTTCGTCCAGGTTACCGTAGCGCCGGGAGACACGACGATGTCGGCTGGGTTGAACGCGGTATTCTTCATCGACACCGACGTCGTGGCCACCGGGGTCGTGGGTGTGGTCGGAGTCGTCGGGGTCGAGCCCCCACCATCCCCTCCTCCACATGCCATGAGCAAGGCGGCGAGGCTGAACGAAAGCAGACGAGTACACATGAACGGACTCCTGTGAGAGGACATCTTCGGCCCGTGGTGGTGCGTCGCGGCGCCGGATCATGCTTCAGATGGCTCGCAAGGATCGCGTCGGTCGATAGTGATGCCTTAACCGATTTCTTTTCATCGACTTAACGAGTTCACGGGCCGTCGCGCGCGGCCACTGGCGTATCATCGCGTGACAGCCTCGTATCGCTTCATTACCGCGCGGTGGATGTGGGTCGGCGAGATGCTGCATGGCGGGCACGCGTCTTTTCGGCGCAGTCAGTGTGCAAGGCCGGACACGCCTGCCTGGTGCGACCCTTGAGGAGTCCTGGCTGCACATCACGGGCACAGGAGCCAAGTAACATGGGTCAGAGAGTCGACGATCAGGCGCTGAACACACTGTTCCGCGACGCACGCACACACACCAAGTGGCAACCGCGGCCGGTGCCAGATGAGACGCTGCGTGATCTCTACGACGTGCTCAAGTGGGCGCCGACCAGTGCGAATTCCGCTCCCGCGCGGTTCGTGTTTCTTCGGACCACCGAAGCCAAGGAACGACTTCGGCCGGCGCTGGCCCCACTCAATGTCGACAAGACGATGACCGCTCCCGTGACCGTGATCGTCGCCTACGACATGAAGTTCTACGAGCAGTTGCCGAAGCTGTTTCCGCAGAACCCGGGGATAGCGGTGCTCTTCGCCAGCAACCCGGACATGGTGGAGACGACCGCGAAGCGGAATTCCAGCCTGCAGGGTGCGTACATGATCATGGCGGCGCGCGCGCTGGGTCTCGACTGCGGGCCGATGTCCGGCTTCGATCACGCCAAGGTCGACGAGGAGTTCTTCGCCGCCGGCAAACCATGCTTCGGCTGCGATCAGGAGTTCTTCGCCGAAGGGCACGTGAAGACGAACTTCCTGTGCAATCTCGGTTACGGGGACGCGAGCTCCCTCTTTCCTCGGCTGCCGCGGCTCGCGTTCAATGAGGCGTGCTCGCTCATATAGCGAAACCCTGCGTTCCCGGGAAGCGTAGGCAGAGCAGTTCCTTCCTTCCTGAGGTGGTTCGCATGCGTCAGCCCCTGTTCCTTGTCCTGCCGGCAGTGGTTTTCGCCTTCGGTACTCCCGCGGCCGCACAGAGCGGTGGGCTACAGGTGAACGTCTCCGTTCCCGACTCCGTGGCACACGTCGTCGATCGGGCCGATCCGGAGCGCGGCCAGTTTGCCATCGTCAGCCGCGACGGCGCGGGAATGCTGGTGCTGATGGACACGACGATCGTCGCTCAGCTCACCGATCGCGGCCTCGCGCGCATGCAGAGCAGGGAGGTGACCGATACGATCAAGGGGATCGGCGAGCGGCTGCTGGCCCGGATGGTCCTCGGCGCGCTCCAGCCCGTGTTCGAACACGGCATCGCCTACCACCTTCGTGACCTGGGTGCGGCGGAGTACGCGGATGGACGTCTCCAGCTCCGGCGCCGGAATGGCGACGAGGTCTTTCGCGACGTGAAGGTGAACGACACGCCGCTGATGGAGAGCTTCTCGCCGGAGGACGCGCGGAGGTTCGCGCACAAGGTGCGCGAGGCGCGGGCGGCGCTTTCAGGGAGGTAGTTCACGTCCGGGACTGACGTCAGTCGAGAAAGGAAAGAGGCGGGCCAGCACTCGGTGTGCTGACCCGCCTTTCCGATGCTCTCCCGCAACCACCCGACAGAGGCGCCGGTCGGAATCGAACCGACGAATAGCAGATTTGCAGTCTGCCGCCTTACCACTTGGCCACGGCGCCGTGCCTCAAAGCTAACCGCACGCCACCCTCCCCTTCAACCCGCGTTCGGCATCATCTCGAGCGAGACCTATGTCCTTCTGACCGCATGCGCCGCACAACGCATCGCAGCTCGCCAGACCTCGCGTTCGAATGGGGCATCGAACAGAGCTCGGGCGAGCGACGTAAGGGCCGCTCCGTGAGCACCTTCGCGGGAGAGCGCCCTGGCCCGCGCCGCGAGCTGCGCGGCACACTGGCGCTTGCACAGCATCCGGATCTTCACGCTCGGCGCGGCCGCCGCCGCTTTCCGAAAGACGCGCTCATTCAAGGCGTAGAGCTCCGCGTGGGAACGCTGGGACGTCGTACGCCCATCATGTTCGCGTATGAGCGTGAGGGCGTCGATGAGCGCGTGCGTCGGACTACGCGAGGCGAGGCGGAGCATGAAGTCGTAGTCCGCCCAGTCTCCCCGAGCAGCCCGCAGAGCCGCGTTTCTCGGCACTGCGTCGCTTCCACTGTGGGGCAGGAGTAGAGAGCGAATGCGCGGGTCGCTCAGCCCGTCGAGATACGCGCCGGTGTCGTCCGTCGATCCGTCGTCGGCGATGATCAGCTCCCAATCGGCGAATGTCTGCGCGAGCACGGAATCCACCGCCTCGCTCAGCAGTGCGGCGCGATTGAAGGTGGGCGGGACGATGGAGACAACGGGTCCCGGCATGACGCACACGATGAGGTGCCTCGAATCATTCCGCTCGATCTCCGGCACGGCCATTCACGCGGCGCGCGCCTTGATGGCATCTTCCGTCATGACTCAGCCCGACCCCGCCAGGCGCCGACCGCCACTTCCGACGTCCACCGATCGACGCACCGGCGCGCGCGGGCACCTGGAGTTTTTCTGGAACCTGATCTTTCGCGCGCTCCGCGCCTTGGGCGTGCGTGCCGACCATTTCTATACCACGGTCGGGATC
>JALYXJ010000384.1 GCA_030947165.1 Gemmatimonadota bacterium | reverse complement strand
GAAGCACCAGTACATGCCGTAGATGAGATAGATGTACGACAGCCCCGGTGGTCCGAAGAGATGCAGCGTGCGGGGTGTGAGGCCGGCGGCGGCATGACAGGCCGCATCGTCGGGCCCGAGATACGCTTCGGTCTCGACGATCCGCCCGCGCGTCACGCCCTCGGCGGTGGTGCATTCCAGCTCGGCGCCGAGCAGCTCACGCGAGACGAGCTCGGTGGGGCGATCGTAGAAGCTCGCGGGGAGCGGCGCGCCGAGACCGGACCGCCGCGCTTTCGTCTGCGCGACGGTCCGGGTCGGGCTCATGCTTCGGCGCGAGCCGCCGGCTTTCTGGCCCGGGGCTTCTTCGCGGCGACCGCCACCTTCCTGGCAGTCGTCGATTTCTTCGCCACGGACTTCGTCGCGGCGACCTTCTTCGCGGCGGGCGCCTTCCTGACCACCGACTTCTTCGGCGTCTCGACTGCGATGCGCGGGGGCGCGGCGATCGTCGGCGCGTGGCTAACGAGCGTCGGCGCCGACGCAGCCGGCACCGCCGGTGCGATGGGCGTCATCGGAGGCGCGGGAACCGCCGCGTGCGATACGGCCGGCGTGGCGCCCGTGGACGGACCGACCACACCGATGCTGAGCAGGTTGCTCAACAGGTCGGCCGGTGGTGCACCGGGCCGTCCGACGCGTCCGCGCGGGTTGGTCACGCCGCGCGGACCCATCCCACGCGGTGCGGCGGGGGTGCTCGGCGCGGCCGGGGCGTTGCTGGCCGCGGTGCGCGCGAGCTGCGCAGAGACCGACTCCGCTTCCGCGGCACGCGCGATCTCGAAGTCGTCGCCGCGGCGGCGCAGATCGATCACGTCGCCATCGTGCGCGTCCTTGAGGATGCGCGGGAAATTGCGATCGCTGAGGCTCTCGCTGTCGCGGCCGAGGAGCTCGCGCGCCTTGGCGCGAACCACGCCGGCGCGGACGGCTTCATCGCCGCTCGTGAGCGCGGCCACCGAGCGGCGGACGAGATCGTACGCTTCATCGCGCGTCAGTCGCTCACCACTCGCCCCGATCTGTTCGGAGGCGTCGGTGCGCGGCGTGGTCTCCGTGCGCTCGGGACGGGGCTGACGGTCGCGGCCCCCTCCCCGGTGCGGCGGCGCCGCGGGCGCACCCTCGACGACCGGCTCGGCGGCGGCAGCGATCACTTCGGGTTCCACGACGAAGTCCACGTCGATCGGCGCTTCGTCGGCGGCGGCGCGTGGACGATCGTCGCGATCGCGACCACGTCCGCGACGCCCGCGGCGTCCGCGTCCGCTCTCGCGCTTGCCGTCCGTTGCCGCGGCGGCGGCGGCAGGGCCTTCGACACGCGCCGCTTCATCAGCGGCGGCGTTCTCGGCGGCCCGGGTGTCCCCCTTCGCGCCGCTCGGCAGCCCGATCTCGAGCTGGCCATTCTCCAGCTTGGTCGCTGAGAGCAGGCCGCGCTGCACGGCGTCCTGCACGAAGCGCGAGAACTTCGCCATGCCGAGATCCTTCTCGTCGAAGGCGCTGTCGATCTCGACCATCACCTGCTTGAGACGGTCGGAGCGCATCACGTCGCCGTTGCGCTTCATGCGTTGCACCGCCTCGGCAACGAGCTCCCACGGATCCCACTTCTTTGCGGCTTCTTCGTCAGAGTTCTTCACGAGCCCAGCGAGCGCGTTGTAGCTGTAGTACTCGTCGCAGTTCATGACGAGCAGGTCGCTCGACGACTCGCGGATGCCGACACCGATGACGTACTTGCCGTACTCCTTGAGCTTGTTGACGAGGCTCGCGAAGTCGCTGTCGCCGGAGAGAAGGATGTAGGTCCCGATCTCGGGGCGGGTGAAGACGAGCTCGATCGCATCCACGGCGAGGCGGATGTCGGTGGCGTTCTTCTTGGACGACCCGTACGCGGGCGCGAAGATCATGTCGATCGACGACTCGGCGAGCGGGACGATGTACTGCGGGTAGCGGCGCCAGTCGGCATAGGCGCGCTGGACGGCGACCTTGCCCTTGATGATCTCGGAGCCAAGCAGGGTGCGGAGCTCGTTGCCGAGGTCGGAGCGGATCCCCATCGTGACGTTGTCGAAGTCGATGAGGAGCGCGGCGTTCGGGGCGTGCATCGGCGGCGCGTAGTTGGCCGAAGCGGCGTGCGGGGCGCTGAGCGCCTGTGGACCGCGGTGGATGAGCGCGGCGCCGGTGGCGCGCGACGGACCATTCCGCGAAGAGCGTGGATTCATGCTATCCCTTGCGTCTCGTGACGCATGGCGTGTGAGTGGGCGCACGTGCACCGTGGTGCAGCGCCCCTGCTCCCACCGGCGGCGGTCCGCCCGACCGAGGTTGGGTCGGCAAGCGCGGCACTCGCAGGCGAGGCGGTTCGCGGTGCGTACGTCGACCGGCTCGCCCCACTGCGCGAAGCGCAGTATTCGAGGGCGGCACCGATCACGCCGACACCGTCATTGACCGGTCACCCCTGGCGCCGCGGGCGAACTGCTCGCGCCTCCCTGAGTGGCCGGAGCGTAATCTATGGTGGGACAACGGTTTGCGTAAGTGACCCTGTGAGCGGTGAGACGTGAGCGGTGTCCCGTAACGGCGTGAACGCGGTCACCGCCCACCCCCTCACCGCTCACCATTTACGGGTACTCCCATCGCCTTGAACACGACCCGTTTCGGCCGCCGGCCGTCCCACTCGCCGTAGAAGACGCGCTGCCAGGGGCCGAGGTCGAGCGCGCCACTGGTCACGGGGACGATGACCTCATGGCCGATGGTGAGCGAGCGAAGGTGCGCGGCGGCGTTGTCCTCGCCGGTGCCCGTATTGTGGCGATAGGCGGGCGGATCCCACGGGGCGATGCGCGTCTCGAGCCACTCGAGGATGTCGGCCCAGAGGCCGGGCTCGTGATCGTTCACGAACACGGACGCCGAGATGTGCATGGCCGAGACGAGCACGAATCCATCGTCGATGGCGGCGGCGGCTCGGCAGGCCTCGACGTCGTCGGTGATGTCGATGATCTCCTGGCGCTTCGTGGTTCTGAAGGTGCGGTAGTTCGTGTGCGTGCGCATGTCGGCCGTGCGTGACGGGTGGCAGGGTGGTCGCCTCGAGAGGCGACCTGTATGTTACCGCGAAACCTCCCTCCCGCGCGCCCGTACGGAGCCACTGTGAAGCAGGTCGGTTTTCGCGCTCGTCTCTTTCTCATCCTCCTCGGCTTCGCGCTCATCCCCACGATCGTGCTGGCGGCCGCGTGGGAGGTCACGGTGGTGACCGCGCTCCCGCTGTTGGGCACGACACCGGCGATGGAGCGGATCGCGGAGACGGGCCGTCGGGCGGTGACGGCCACACGCATGGCGCCGTTGACGGCGGAGCAACGGACCCTGCTCGCGGAGCATCAGCAGGCGCTCGACGAGGGCCTGCTGCACGGCCGGCAGATGGAGTTCCTGATGACGCGGCGAGCGCCCGTGGTGGCGGCCCTGATGGCACTGGCCGCCGCGCTGCTCATGGGGCTCGTGGCGTCGCGCGTGGCCGCGCACCTCAGCCGCAACCTCACCCGTCCGTTGAGCGAGCTAGTGGGCTGGACGGCGATGATCGGACGCGGCGAGGCGATTCCGGAAGGACCACCGCGCAAGGGAGCGCCCGAGTTCGTGGTGCTGCGCAATCGGATGCGCGACATGGCGACGGAGCTGCGACTCGGGCGGGTGCGAGCCCTAGAAGCGGAGCGCGCAACGGCGCTGCGCGAATCGGCACGACAGGTAGCGCACGAGCTCAAGAATCCACTCACCCCGATCCGCTTCGCGATCGCACGGCTGCGACGCGACGCGCCGGAATCGCTCGCGGAGACGGTAGACGTGCTCGAGAGCGAGTCCCGCCGGCTCGAAGAGATGGCGCGGAGCTTTGCGCTGTTCGGGCGGCTTCCGGAGGGACCACAGGCGCCGGTCGACCTGGGCGAGCTTGCACGCACCGCGACGCGGACCGTAGTGCCGGAGGAGACCCCGGTGACCGTGCAGGTGGACGAGGACGTGCCGATGGTGCCGGGGCACGTTGACGCGCTGGGACGGGCGCTGACGAACGTGCTGCTGAACGCCGTGGAGGCGAGCGCACCGGGCGCGCCGGTCAGGGTAACAGTACGAAACGTGACGCGCGCGGATCGGCCGATGGTGGAGGTGGCGGTGCACGACCGGGGCTCCGGCATCCCGGCCGCGCGGCTGGCGCACATCTGGGAGCCCTACGTGACGCACAAGGCGGGCGGCACGGGCCTCGGGCTGGCGATCGTTCGACAGACGCTGCTCGCGCATCACGGCGAAGTGGCGGCGGAAAGCACGCCCGGAACGGGTACGACGATCAGATTATTCCTGCCGGCAGAGATGCTGGCAATCACCGAGGAGATGGCGGCGTATGGCCATTGATGGGGTGTTGGTCCCAATCACGTTCTTCGGCATGGTGGCCATCGTCACGGTCGGCATGCCCCTGGCTCGCGCCTATGCGCGCCGGATGGAATCAGGGGCGACGCGGCCGACGGTCCCGCCCGACGTGACGGCGCGACTCGAGCGGATGGAGCAGGCGATTGACTCCATCGCGATCGAGATCGAGCGGATCTCCGAGGGACAGCGATTCACCACCAAGCTGCTCTCCGATCGCGTGGTCGGCTCGCCGCCGGCGCCACCGCCGGTGGCCATCCCCGGCACCATCATGACACATCGCGAGGGTTAGATGGTTCATCCCGAAGGTGCCATCGCGAGGTCGGAAGGGCCGCGCTTCGCAACGAAGCTGCTCGCGGATGGGGTGGCGCCGGCGTCGGCGGCGGCGCGGCCGGCCGGTCGCTGATTCATCGCCGATGTCGAGCGTCCTGATCGTCGACGACGAGCCCAACATCCGCCGCATGGTGGGCGCGCTGCTCAGCAGCGAAGGCTACGAGGTCCGCGACGCGGCGGAGGGGGCCGTCGGCCTCGCGCGCATTGCCGAGAGCTGTCCGGACGTGGTGCTGCTCGACCTGATGATTCCCGGGGAGCTCGACGGGCTCGCGACGCTCGCGCGGCTGCGGGAGCTGGTGCCCGACGTGCCGGTCATCATGATGAGCGGGAAGGCCGGTCTGAGCGACGCGGTGAAGGCCACGAAGCTCGGCGCGTTCAATTTTCTCGAGAAGCCGCTCTCGCCGGAGGGCGTGCTGCTCGCGCTCGCCTCCGCCCTCGAGTTGCGGCGCGTGCGTCGCGAAGCGCGCGCCCTCCGCGAGGACCTCGGG
>JALYXJ010000364.1 GCA_030947165.1 Gemmatimonadota bacterium | reverse complement strand
TGGGCGGGTCGCTCAAGAACGTGATGGCCGTCGCGACGGGCATCTGCGAGGGCGCAGGATTCGGCTTCAACTCGCGCGCCGCGCTCATCACGCGTGGGCTGGCCGAGATGACGCGGCTGGGCACTTCCCTTGGTGCCCGCGCCTCGACCTTCGCCGGTCTGGCTGGTGTGGGGGACCTGGTGCTCACCTGCACCGGATCGTTGAGTCGCAATCGAGCCGTCGGCATCGCTATTGGCAAAGGCGCGACGCTGGACGAAGCGCTCGCCGGGAAGGAGACCATCGCCGAGGGGGTGGCCACCACGAAGAGCGCGCTCGCGCTCGCCGAACGCGAGGGAGTGGAGATGCCGATCGTATCCATGGCCCACCGGGTGTTGTTCGGCGGGCATTCGGCGCAGCGCGGCGTCACGGACCTCATGTCGCGCGAGCTGCGCGCGGAGCAGGACGCATGAGCGCTGTCGAGCCGGTCCAGGAGTTCTTCAGCATCGGCGAGGTGTGCGAGCTCACCGACCTCAAGCCGCACGTGCTGCGGTACTGGGAGAGTCAGTTCCGCTTTCTCAACCCGGCCAAGAACCGCTCGGGCAACCGCGTCTATCAACGGCGTGAGGTGGAGCTCATCCTCCTCGTGAAGCACCTGTTGTACACCGAGAAGTACACGATCGAGGGCGCGCGTCAGAAAGTGGATGAGCACCGCAAAGGGGGCGAGCTGCGCACCGCTGCTCGCGCGGCGCTCACCCTGCAGACCCTCGAGGCGCTGGAATCGGAGCTCAAGGAGCTGATCCGCTTCCTCGCGCCGGATGAAACTCAGCCCGGTAGCAAATAGCCATGCGCTTCCTCATCACGAACGACGATGGCATCCTGGCCCACGGCATCGAGTGCCTCGTCGAGGCGGCCGAACCGTTGGGCGACGTGTATGTCGTGGCGCCGGACCGTGAGCAGAGCGCGACAAGCGATTCCCTCACGCTCCATCATCCACTGCGGCCGGTGCGTCGCGCGGAGCGGCGGTGGCAGGTGGATGGGACGCCGACCGACTGCGTGATGCTGGCCGTGGAGGCGCTGATGGACCAGCGCCCCGACTTCATCCTCAGCGGGATCAACCATGGGCAGAACATGGGCGAGGACGTGCTGTACTCCGGCACGGTCGCCGCCGCCATGGAGGGTCTGGCCCTGGGCATTCCCTCCATCGCGTTCTCGTTCGCCGGTGGCGACCTGCGCGCGGATCTCACCCACCTCAAGCAACAGGTGCAGATCCTCACGCCGCTGTTGAAGCACCTCACCTCCCTTCCCGCGTTCCCCGCCCACACGCTGCTGAACGTCAACCTGCCGCCCATTCCCGCGGAGGGCGTCCGCGGCGCGAGGCTCACGCGCCTGGGAAGCCGCGTGTATTCGGGGTCGCTCAAGCCGATGCGCGATCCGTGGGATCGTGACATCTTCTGGATCGGGGGTGGCTCCATTACCTGGACGGGCGAAGACAACTCCGATTTCCGGGCAATTCAGGATGGTTTCGTGTCCATCACGCCACTCCACCTCGACCTCACGAACTACAGCATGCTGGACTCAGCGGGGAGCTGGTGGCGGGAACCGTAGACGGCGCGATGGGCGGCGCACGCCGCCGACTGGTCGAGACGCTGCGCGAGAAGGGCATCCGCGACCTCGCGGTGCTTCGTGCATTCGATCTCACGCCGAGACACGCCTTCGTGCCCACCGGCGTGCGGCATCGCGCGTACGAGGACGCGCCGCTGCCGATCGGCAGTGGGCAGACGATCTCGCAGCCGTCGATTCACGCGCGCTATCTGGAGCTGCTCCAGCTCGAGGGGCAGGAGCGGGTGCTGGAGATCGGCACCGGATCGGGATATCAGACGGTGCTGCTGTCGCACCTCGTCGCGCAGGTGTTCACGATCGAGCGCATCGCCGCGCTCTACACCATGGCGCGCGAGGCGATCGCGCGCGCCGGCGCGAAGAACGTATCGATGCTCCTTGGCGACGGAACGGTGGGATGGCGGGAGTACGCGCCGTACGACGCCATCCTCGTGAGCGCGGGAGGGCCGAACATTCCGCAGCCGCTCGTCGAGCAGCTCGCGGCGGGAGGACGAATGCTGGTGCCGGTTGGGCCGATGGAAGAGCAGACCCTGAAGCTCGTCACCCGGCGCGGCGCCGACTTCGAGACGCGCGACGTGGCGCCGGTGCGATTCGTCCCGCTCTACGGCACCCACGGTTGGGAGCAGCAATAGGTGCACAGGCTGCACGTTCGCGTCACCGGACGCGTGCAGGGCGTGGGCTTCCGCTGGTTCGTCCGCGAGGAAGCGCGCCGGCTGGGGCTCAGCGGCTGGGTCACCAACCTCGCCGGCGGCGAAGTCGAGGTGGCGGCCGGTGGTGAGGCATCCTCGCTCGAGCGACTGCGATG
>JALYXJ010000354.1 GCA_030947165.1 Gemmatimonadota bacterium | reverse complement strand
CTCACGCTCTCACGCTCTCACGCTCTCACGCTCTCACGCTCTCACGCTCTCACGCTCTCACGCTCTCACGCTCTCACGCTCTCACGCTCTCACGCTCTCACGCTCTCACGCTCTCATCCCCACCTCGGCTGCTCATCCGGGCTGATGCCGAGCAGTGACTTGCCCACGATCTCGTGGGTGAGCATCGAGTTGGCGGGATGGATCCGCCCCAAGCGCGCATCGCGGAACAGCCGTTCCAGTCCCGAGCGCCGGAAGATGCCGAAGCCGCCGCTCAGATCCAGCGCGCGGTCCACGACGCGCCACGACGCCTCGACGGCGTGATACTTCGTCGCGAAGAGCTTGGCGACCCACATCGCACCATGATCGACTCCGGTGCACCAGTCGTCAGCCAGGCGGTCGAGCTGCGGCCCGATTGCCTCCAGCTCGATGCCCATCTCGGCTACACCGTGCTGCACCTCGGGGTGGTACGCCATCGACCGGGTCAGGGCCATCGAGTGCTTCTTCTTCACCTGATCCAGCGTCATGTCGAGCGCCCGTTGCGCGACACCGTAGTAGATATTGCCGAAGCCGACGAGCGCCCACATCAGGACGGAGAGGACGAATGGATCGATCCCGGCGGCCCCAGCCGGGACGATCCGCGCGATGTAACGGTCCGGCACGAACGCGCCGTCCAGAATCGTGTCGTCGCTCCGGGTTGCGCGCATGCCGATCGTGTTCCAGGTGTTGCGCACGGTGAATCCCTCCGTGCTCCGCGGCATGAAGGCATGCACGACCTTCGGCGCGGTCGGATCGCTCATGTCGAGCCCGTGCAACCCGAAGTAATCCCAGACCGGCGTCAGGCTCCCGAACGACTTGTGCCCGGTGAAGCGGTAGCCGCCCTCGACTCGCTCGGCGGCCGTGGTGGAGAGGAGCAACGGAATGTCATTGCCGCTCTCCGCATGCCCCGCGGCGAAGATCTGGCCGCGACTCGCCTCCTCGAGAATCCATTGCAGCGAGGAATCGCCGGCCCGCCAGAGGTCGGCCGCGACGCCCAGCCAGTAGAGGTGCATGTTGATCGCCAGGGCCGTCGGCGCCGCATAGTACGCGAGCCGGCGCTGCTCGCGCGCGACCTCGGCGAGCGTCAGCCCCTGTCCTCCGAATTCCTGCGGGATGGGCAGCGTCAGATATCCCGCATGCCGCAGCTCCTCGAAGTCCTCCGTGAAGAACGCGTTGTCCTGATCGTAGCCAGCGCTTCGCTCGTGGCAGCGGATCAGGATCTCGTCGGTGAGCACCGATTGCTGTTCGGTCGGAGCCAGAGCGGTCATGGCGAACGTCCTCCGCGAAATGTGGGACCAAGGGACGCCGCCAAGGGGCCGCGGCGCAGAAGGGGTCACTCTCCAAGGCGGAAGTGTCGGGCAAATCGGCTCATCGCAGAAGGCCAAGCCGCGCACAACACGTGTTTGGGCAGGGACGGCTGACGTCTCGTGGGCCTACGCCATAGGGGACACTTGCCGTGCGTCGCCGGAACGCCGATTGTTCAGGGTGGCGCCGGACAGCCCGCCCGACGCGCGCGCTCCTCGACACCGGCGACTCGGGCGCCAACTCCCATGAGGATTTCGTTACCGCACGGCCTGGCGATCACCGCGGTGATCGGTCTCGCGTCCGGGTGCGCCTCCGGCAACACCAACCATGGGCTGCCGGCCCAGCCCGTCCTCACAGCCGAGGACGTGGAACGTGGCGGCGGCGAGCCGATCGAGAAGACGCTGCAGGCGAAGGTGCCGGGGCTTATCGTCGGCCGCACGTCCGATGGCTATATCTCGGTCCAGATCCGAGGGCCATCGTCGTTCTTCAGCAGCAACCGGCCGCTCTACGTGATCGACGAATCGCCCATGGAGCCGGGTGCGGGCGGCGTCCTGGCGGGTATCAACCCGCACGACATCGAATCGATCCGCGTGCTCAAGGATCCCGCCGAACTGGGGATCTACGGGATGCGTGGGGCCAACGGCGTCATCCTCATCACGACGAAGCGGCCGGGCGGCGGCAAGAAGGAGCCCGATCAGGATTGATGCGTCTGCTGGGTGAACGCGGGCGTTGCGCCATCCTCGGCATCTGCGCCGTCGCGCTCGGCGAGCACCGCCCTTCAGCCCGCGCTCCCCGGGCACGCCGCCGACGGATCTCACTGATGCCGTGAACGCCGTCATCGCCGCTGGAGCGGCTCGCACTCCCGCGCTGGCGAATCTGTCGCGCAGCTGGAACCTGCCCCCCGGCACCATGACGCCCGTCGGCTACTGGGACGTGCAAGCGACCACGTTCATTGCCGAGGGTGGGCTGGACGAGCGCGAAGCGTCACATGTCTTCGCGCTGGTCAATGCCGCCGCAATGGACTCCGTCATCGGCTGCTGGGAAGCGAAGTACCACTACCTCGTGCTGCGTCCGTGGATGGTGCGGCCGGACGCGTTTCCCTGGCCGAGCATGATCATCAGACGGCCGAATCACCCGTCGTACCCGTCCGGGCACTCGTGTGTCTCGGCTGCAGCCGGGGAGGTGCTCAAGTCCTTCTTCCCCGCGAAGGCCGCGACGCTGGATCAGCAGGTAGCCGAGGCGGGGGAGTCGCGCATCAACGCCGGCATCCATTACCCGATGGACATTGCGACAGGCCGGGCGCTCGGCCGCTCGGTGGCCGAGTGGGCGCTCAAGTACGATCGGCACCATGGGCTGCTCGCGGCGGTGGGACTCGACGAGAAGCATGAGGAGCACAACGAGCACTAACTGAACGCCATGGGTGGCGCGACTGGACGGCACTCGGACCAACACGCAGGTTATCGTACTCGAGTGGATCGCCTGTCGCCGAGCTTCGACGTCACACCGCGCCATCCCATGCGCTCTCCTTCCTGCTACCGCATTCTCACGCACGCGCTGAGCCTGATGATGCTCGGTAGCGTTGCCGGCGCCCAGAACAGCGTCGGCACCTTCGAAGCGCAGACGGACATCGGCCGCGTGCGCCGTGCCGGGTCAGCCGCATACGACCCGCAACGCCAGGCATATCTGATCGCCGGCTCCGGTCAGAACATGTGGGGCGACCACGACGACTTCCACTTCGTCTGGAAGCGCATGACGGGCAATTTCATCTTGTCCACGCGGGCGCGCTTCGGGGGAGTGGGAGTCGAGCCGCATCGGAAGCTTGGATGGACGATCCGCTCCTCACTCGAGAGCAACAGCGCACACGTCACGGCCGCGCTGCACGGCGATGGTCTGGCGTCGCTCCAGTTCCGCCGTGCGGCCGGCGCCACGACGGAGGAGCAGCAATCGGCCCGCCGACTGCCCGGTGGCGACGCGGTGATCCAGCTCGAGCGTCGTGACGGCGTCTACCTCATGTCCGTCGCGCCATTCGGGGACACCCTCGTCACCCACGAGCTGGCCGGCATGTCGCTCCCGGATACGGTGTACGTCGGGCTGTTCGTGTGCGCGCATAACGACACCGTCATGGAGCGAGCCGAGTTCACCAACGCGCGCATCACCACCCCCGCGCCGCAGAAGCTCGTCCGGTATCGCGACTACCTCGGCAGCCGCCTCGAGATCCTCGACGTCGTCACCGGCAACGCAACGGTCGTGCACCAGTACCGCGGCTCGTTCCAGGCGCCGAACTGGACGCCCGACGGAAAGGCGCTGATCTACGCGCAGGAGGGCCGCCTCTACCGGTTCGACCTCGCGTCGCGAACCCCCGAACCGATCAACACCGGATTCGCGATCCGCAACAACAACGACCACGTGCTCTCGTTCGACGGCCGGATTCAGGGCATCAGCCACCATGCAGTGGAGGACAGCGGCGTCTCCATCGTGTACACCCTGCCGGCGACCGGCGGCCCACCGCGGCGGGTGACGGCCAAGGGCCCCTCGTATCTGCATGGTTGGTCGCCCGACGGCCGCTGGCTCGTGTTCACGGGGCAGCGAGGGGGCGCGTTCGACGTGTACAAGGTCCCCGCCACCGGCGGCGACGAGATCCGCCTCACCTCCGCGCCCGGACTGGACGACGGTCCGGAGTTCACGCCGGATGGTGCGTACATCTACTTCAATTCGTCGCGCACAGGCAGGATGCAGATCTGGCGCATGCGCCCCGATGGAAGCGAGCAGCAACAGATCACGAACGATGGGGCGAACAACTGGTTCCCCCATGTCTCGCCCGACGGCAAGTGGATCGCGTACATCGCCTTTCCGCCGGATGTGGCAGCGGACGATCATCCGTTCTACAAGCATGTGCTGCTGAAGTTGATGCCGATCGGCGGTGGCCCGTCGCGGGTGATCGCCTATGTGTACGGTGGCCAGGGAACGATCAACGTCCCCTCGTGGTCCCCCGATGGCACTCGCCTGGCCTTCGTGAGCAACTCGGCGACACCCTAGATGGCGCGACTTGACACAATAGGGCGCTCGTACCGACTGACGGCGACGCTCGCCGCGTGCCTTTCGATCGTCGGGTGCACGGGATCGACCAAGCCGGAAGGCGAGAGGTTGGCCCGAGCGCGCTGCGCCTCCTGCCACGAGTTCCCCGAGCCGCAGCTGCTGGACAGGAAGACCTGGCAGGACGGCGTGCTGCCCCAGATGGCGTTGCGGCTGCGGGTCCCGAAGGAGAAATCGTCGTTTCTCGAGGGGCCGAGCAACCCGTACATGATGGTCCTCACCGATTCCACCTCGACGGAGGACTGGCAGAAGATCGTCGGCTACTATCTCACCCACGCTCCCGAGAGCCTCCCGCCGCAGTCCCTCCCCGCTGAGCCGCAGATCGATCCGGTGTTCTTCACGCCGGTGCCATTGGTGCCGCGGCTGCAGAGTAGCGGGATCATCACCTTGCTGAAGACCGACTCTCTCCAC
Organism: Gemmatimonadota bacterium; assembly: GCA_030947165.1. The sequence goes on along the minus strand of JALYXJ010000354.1, from coordinate 802 downwards.
CAGCGGTTGTTCGTTGGGGAGGCGGGAAGCAACACGCTGCGAATCTTTGACTGGAATCGCCGGCTACTGTCCACCCTCAAGTTGGACAGTCCTCCAACAGCCCTGATCGCCGAGCCGGACCGGGTGCTCGTGTTGGAATCGGGCATCCTTTCGCCCAACGATCGGCCGAGGGGCAGACTCGTCCAGTACGACTTTGCCGGTGGCGACTCACTTCGCTTCGGCCGAGTGCTGATCGACTCACTGTTCCGCCCGGTGTTCGTTGAGCCGTTCGACTTCGACAAGGATGGCGTGAACGAGCTCGTGATCTGCGAGTTCGGCGACAATCGTGGGCGGCTGGCGCTGTATCGATTCGACGGCTCGCGCTACCAACGGCAGATTCTCGACGGCGGCCCGGGGGCGATACGGGTGGAGATACGCGACATGACGGGGGATGGGAGCCCGGACATCGTGGCGCTGTTCGCTCAGGCGGACGAGCGCATCGTGCTGTTCGAGAACGACGGCAAGGGACGCTTCACGAAAGAGGAGCGGATCCTGCTGCGCTTTCCGCCGGTGTACGGCTCGATGTATTTTACCTTGCGCGATTTCAACAAGGATGGACAGCCGGACATCCTGTACGTGAACGGCGACAACTTCGACTACTCCCGCGTTCCCAAGCCATACCACGGCATCCGGATCTTCGAGAACGACGGGAAAAACGGCTTCCACGAGCGCTACTTCTTTCCGGTGTACGGCGCAGCCCAATCGGTGGTGGCGGACTTTGACAACGACGGCGATCTCGACATCATGACGGCGAGCAACTTTG
>JALYXJ010000347.1 GCA_030947165.1 Gemmatimonadota bacterium | reverse complement strand
GGGCCGTGCTGGTCGGCGGCTCCTCCTCGTCGTCCAGCATGGGGAGGTCGTTCAGCGCCGGCCGCGGTGGCTGCGCGGCGCGCGGCGCCGGCGCCTTCGGTGGCGGCGACGCCGCTGGCGGCGCCTTGGGAGGCACCGCTCGCGGACGCTCCGGCTCGGGCTCGCGCCCCGGCAGCATGTTGAAGTCGAGCATGTTGTCGCCGATGCTGCCGAGGCCGTCGGACAGCGGCGCCGTGGATGAGCCGTAGTTGGTGGGCTCCATGCCCAGCAACGATCCGCCGTCGCTGAGGCTGGCGTCATCCTCGAAGCCCGTGCTCACCAACCCATCAAGCAAACCGGCCTGCGGCGTGCCGTCGATGTTTTCGAAGTCGACCGCACGCGTGAGTCCATCGAGCACCGCTGGCTCGATCTCCTCGATGTCGAGGATCTCCGGCATGAGCTCCGGTTCGATCAGCGGCTCTGGCGGCGCAGCGGCACGCGGCGCCGGGGGTGGGGCTGGCCGAGGTGCCGTCGGCGCGGCGGGAGGCGGCGTGGCCGGCTTGTCCGGCGGCATGAACGGAAGGTCCTTGGTGGACCGACCACCCCCGGCGCTCGGCGCTCCACGAGGACCGCTGTCGTCCAGATCGAGGAAGACGAGCCCGCCCGTATTGCGACTCTTCGAGCTTCCTGGTGAGCGCGGCTCGGCATTCGGGTCGATGTGCTTCATGCGCGCGACCGTCGCTTCCGCCTCGGCCTCGCGTCCCTCCTGCATGTACAGCTCATAGACCAGCTGGAGCTGTTCGACCGCCTCGCCGCCGCGCTTCGCCTTGGTCAGCTGGTCGGCGAGCATGAGCCGGATGTCGTCCTGATCCGGACACAGATCGGCGAACTCCTTCAGGGCGCGGAATGCCTCGTTGAGCTTTCCCGACTTCTGCATCCGGTCGGCGTATTCCAGATAGTTCGCCTTCGCGTCGGCCTTGAAGCCCTTGTGGGCGCTGACCTTCCCGAGCTTGTAATAGATCGTGGCGCGCCCCGGAGAGCTGCGCAGGATCTTGTTGCAGAGGGCGATCGCGTTGTTGTAGAAGCCGGTGTCGATATAGTGATCGACGGCTTTCTCGTAATAGTCGACCGCGTCGGCGACATTCCCCTGCTTGAGGTGGATGTCACCGACCCGGTTGTAGAGGGTGACGTCGACTTCCTCCTTCGAGCTCTCATAGCTGTCCAGGATCTCGACGTATACCGCCAACGCCTTGTCGAACTGCTTTTTCAGCTCGAGCTCGGCTGCCTTTTTCTTGAGCTTTGCGACATCAGGCATCGTCGAGGGGCGGGCTCCGCGAGGGGGGCCCCGGCCTCGCGAAAAGAGGGGGGCTCAGCGGGGAAAAGGTAGCGCTAAGTCATGGGCGTGACAAGGTTTGCCGCGCGCCCAGGAGGCACGACAGCGGCCCGTGCCATACCAATAGGGGAGCTCGCGGACGTCCTCGACGCTCCAGAGTGCCAGGTCGGCCGAGAATCCGGGGGCGATCTGTCCCACGCGATCCGCCAACCCAAGGGCGCCCGCCCCGTTCACCGTCCCCGCCAGCAGCGCCTCGGCCACCGACAGCCGGAGCTGACTCACACCGAGCGTGAGCACGAGTGGGAAGTTCGTGGTCGGCGAGGTGCCGGGATTGAAGTCCGTCGCCAGCGCCACTGCCACGCCGGCGTCGATCAATGCGCGGGCCGGCGCCTGATCCCGCTTCCCCAGGAACATCATCGTGCCCGGAAGCAGCGTGGCGACGGTATTGGCCGAGGCGAGTGCCGCGATTCCCGCCTCACTTACCGCCGCGAGATGATCCGCGGACACCGCGCGGAGCTCCCCCGCCAACTCGGCGCCGCCGCCGGCGACGAGCTCGTCGGCGTGTAGCTTGATCGCGAGTCCGGCCGCCCGTGCCGCCGTCAGGATCTCGCGCGTCTCGTCGACGGTGAACACGCCCGGCTCGCAGAACACGTCGGCGAATGCCGCCAGACGCTCGTCAGCGATGCGCGGTAGCATCTCGTGCAGCAACAGGTCGATGTACTCCCGCCGGCCGGCGGGCCGTTCGCGAAACTCGAGCGGGATCTCGTGTGCGCCGAGCCACGTCGAGAGAATGCGCATCGGCAGTGCGGTGGCGAGCCGACGCACCACGCGCAGCGTCTTGAGCTCGTCCTCGAGTGTGAGTCCGTAACCCGACTTTACTTCGACCGTCGTCACGCCGGAGGCGGCGAGCGCCCGCAGCCGGGGTTCGGCGAGCGCGAAGAGCTCGTCCTCGCTCCGCGCGCGCAGGTCGCGCACGGACGCGTGGATGCCGCCACCGCGCTTGGCGATCTCCATGTAGCCGAGGCCGGCGGCGCGCTGTTCCTGCTCCTCGTAGCGCGCCCGACCGAAGATGGCGTGGGTGTGCGAGTCGACGAAGCCGGGAGTGAGCACGCCACCGGCGCAATCGACGATCGTCGCGCCGGCGGCGATCCGTCGCAGGGATGTCTCGTCGTCCACGGCGAGGATCCTCTCGTCCTCCGTGAGCACCGCCACGTTGCTGCGCACCACCGCGTCGCCCATCTCTTTACCGCGCCGCGCATTCGCCGGCCCGAAGCACGTCGCGACCTGCCGTGCGTTGACGAACAGCAGTCGCGCGCTCATCACACCGTCGCCTGCGGACGGCCCATCACGTCCTGCACGCGTGACCATTCGAGCGGCGCCTGCGCCTCGCCGCGGCAGGCGTAGAAGCAGGCGTTGCAGGCGATCGGTTCGTACTTCCGGAAGTCCCGCCAATGAAAATCGGTCGGGAAGTCCGGGCACCGCTTCACGTGACCGGTCGGGTCGAGGTGGATCGTGCGGATTCCCGAACGGCAGGGCTCCGTCATCTGGCCGCGCACGTACCGGGGGATTCGCTCGAGATAGGCGTCGGAGCTCGTGATCACGCCCCGGCGTGCGCGCTTGTAGGCGAGCAGCCGCGCGATCACGTCGTCGACGTCGGCATGGTGCGGCGCGTTGAGCAGGTGATCGCGGTTGCCGTTCTTCGCGTCGGTGTACACGCTGAAGTTCACGCCGCAGCCGAGCGACGCCGCGCGTTCGACGATCGGCATGAGCTGATCGAGGTTGTCGTCCTTGATCACCGTGTTGAAGCGGATGTTGTCGATGCCCCGGGCGCGCATTCCCTCGACGGCGGCGAAGATCCGCGCCGTCAGCCCGGGGATGCCCCGTGCCACGTCGTGACGCCCGTCCAGGTAGTCAAGCGAGATGTTGAACTGGTGGATGCCGGCTGTCCAGAGCGACGACGCCCGGTCGGGGGTCAGCATGCCGCCGTGCGTAATCAGCGTGGTGTACTTGAGCCCCGGGACGCGGTCCACCCCTGCGACCAGATCTTCCAGATCACGTCGGAGCAGCGGCTCGCCACCGGTCCACGTGACCAGCATTGGGTTGAAGAAGCGGGCGGCGTCGGCGAACGAGTCGACCTCGTACTGCTTCGCGGCGGCGGGGGTCTTCCAGTAATCGCAGAAGCCGCAGCGTGCGTTGCAGCGGGCCGTCACCTCGAAGTGCACCAGCACCGGCCGATGCCGCGCCACGTACCAGAGGTACTTCGCGATGAACAGCGGAACGTGCCACGGCTTGAACCGCGCGGACAGCATCAGGTGTCCAGGGCGCAGCTGTCGT